>JADGAL010000030.1:0-2175 GCA_015232025.1 Alphaproteobacteria bacterium | reverse complement strand
GCGATGAAGTCCGAGATGGCGATCACCCGCCGGCCGCGCGTCATCACCGCGTTGTAGCTTTTCTTGAGGCCCAGCATGCCGGTGCCGTAGGTGCCGTGGAAGGTGGTGACGAAGCGCCGTCCGGTGCGGTTGGCGGCGGCCAGGGCGCTCCACGCCGGGGCGCGGCTGCGGGCGTGCACCACGTCGACGCGGAAATCGCGGATCACCGCCTCGAGGCGGGCGACGTTGGCGCGCATCACCAGCGGATTCTTGCTGGCCAGCGGCAATTGCACGTGATGGGCGCCGACCCGGTCCAACTCGCGCACCATCGGCCCGCCGGCCGAGGCGACCACGGCGGTCCAGCCGGCCTCGACCAGCGCGGCGGCGACATCCACGGCGCCGCGCTCGACGCCGCCGGTCACCAAGGCCGGCAGCACCTGAAGCACGCAGGGTTGACGCCCGCGGCGCGGCGGCTCATTCGTAAGGGATCGAGTTTCCACGGTCATGGTGGGGTGATGAACGAATCCAACATCTCTCGGCGCGAGGCCGGGATATTAGCACGCGACGACGGCGCGGCAATCGCATACCACGCCCTTCCGGGACGCAATCCGGGGATCGTGTTCCTGCATGGCCTGATGTCGGACATGGAGGGCGGCAAGGCGCTGGCCCTCGAAGCCTTCTGCCAGGCGCGCGGCCAGGCGTTCTTGCGCTTCGACACCTATGGCCACGGCCAATCCTCGGGCCGCTTCCAGGACGGAACGATCGGCCGCTGGGCCGACGACGCGGTGTGCGCGCTCGATCGCCTGACCCAGGGGCCGCAGGTGTTGGTCGGCTCCAGCATGGGGGGCTGGGTGGCGCTGCTGGCGGCGCTGCGCCGCCGCGACCGGGTGGCCGGGCTGGTCGGCATCGCCGCCGCCCCGGATTTCACCGAGGATCTGATCTGGCGCGAATTCACGCCCGCCCAGCGCCAAACCCTGCTCACCGAGGGCCAAGTCAGCCTGCCCAGCCAATATGGCGAGCAACCCTACGTGATCTCCCGCGCCCTGATCGACGAGGGCCGCAACCACCTGCTGCTCGCCGATTCGGTCAACCTGTCCTGCCCGGTCCGCCTGATCCACGGCATGCGCGACGCCGACGTGCCCTGGCGGACCAGCGAACGCCTCGCCGACCAACTGGCCGCCCCGGACGTCGTGCTGACCCTGGTCAAGGACGGCGACCACCGCCTGTCGCGCCCCGAAGACCTAGAGCGCATGGTCGGCGTGGTGGCGGGCTTGCTGGATCAGCTTGAAGGTTGAGAAGAAGGAAAGTGAAAGTGAAAGATAACCACCAAGACACAAAGGACACCAAGGTTCACCAAGAGACTCGCGCGGGTTGAAGGGCCTGCCCCGGCTCCTTGGTGCCTTCTTGGTGTCTTGGTGTCTTGGTGGTTGACTTTTATATCCCCACCCCTTTGCCGGCGTATCCGCGCGGCGTGTAGATGAAGTCGTGCTGGCCGCGCCGGCAGCGGCGGGTTTCGCGGCTGCCGATCAGGACCAGGGTCAGCATGTCGACCATGTCGGTGGTCAACTCGCCCAGCGTGGTGAAGGTGATGGTCTCTTCGGGGCGGCCGAGATTGCGGGCCAGCACCACATGGGTTTCGGGCGGGCGGGCCTCCAGCAGGATGGCGCGCGCGCTGGCCAGATGCTCGCGGCGGCGCTGCGAGACGGGGTTGTACAGCGCGACCACGAAGTCGCCGGCGGCGGCGGCCTTCAGGCGGCGCTCGATGACTTCCCACGGGGTCAGCAGGTCGGACAGCGAGACGGTGCAGAAATCATGGCCGATCGGCGCGCCGGCCCGCGCCGCCGCCGCTTGCAGGGCC
The DNA here is from genome assembly GCA_015232025.1 of Alphaproteobacteria bacterium. Taxonomy (GTDB): domain Bacteria; phylum Pseudomonadota; class Alphaproteobacteria; order Rhodospirillales; family Magnetospirillaceae; genus JADFZP01. The sequence continues at coordinate 338 of JADGAL010000030.1, read as the reverse complement.
GACACGCCGGGGGCGACGCGGATGTCCAGACGGTTCCATCGCGGCCGGTCCTCGCGCTCGACCAACTCCCAGGCCAGGGTGGCCAGGGCGTAGATGCCGGCGTCGCCCGAGCTGATTAGCGCCACGTTGCGCCCCTCGGCGGCGAGGTCGAGCGCCAGCCGGACCCGCTCGGTCTCCTCGCCCAGCGGCTTTTCGTGACGGCGCTTGCCCAGGGCGGCGTCGCCCAGCAGGTCGAGATACAGGCGATAGCCGACCAGGTCGTCGGCCAGGGCGATGGCCGCCTCGGCCTCGCGGGTGCGCCAGTCGGGGGTGCCGGGGCCGATGCCGACCACCGTCAG
>JADGAL010000309.1 GCA_015232025.1 Alphaproteobacteria bacterium | reverse complement strand
GGCCCACAACCTGATCCGCAAGGCGCCGGGCAAGGATTCCCTCCGCCTCCGCCGCAAGGTCGCCGCCTGGGATGACGACTTCCTTGCAAGCCTCATCGCCAAATAATCCGTTCACCCGATTCCCCTGTAACCCTCGGGGCGGGCGGCGCCCCTGGGCGCGAGATGGGCCTTGTATTTCATGTCCTCGCCCAGGATGTGGCGCAGCAGCCAGTCGGACAGGAAGTCGAAAATCTCGGCGGTGACCACCGAGTCGGGCGAGCGCCGCCAATCCTCGGCGATCTTGGCGACCCTGACGCGCAACGCCTCGTGGATCTCGCGGTGGGCGGCCAGGCCGGGATAGCGCGACAGCTTGAGCAGCCGCTCCTCGCATTCGAAATGGTAATCGGCATAGCTGGCCAGGGCGTGCAGCGCCTGGCCGATGGTTTCGCGGTCGCGGCGGTTGCGCACCACGTCGTGCAGATCGTTAAGGATTTCGATCAGCTTGCGATGATCATTGTCCAGCGCCTCGACGCCGACGCTCATCTTTTTTGGATTCCAGTCGATCAGCGCCATATTCGGGTCCCCCGGCGTTCCCCGACCAATGGAAGCTCGCCCCGAGGCATTCGTCAAGCCCGCGCTCAGGCCATTCCACCACCAAAACCGATCAAATTGGCGGTGGGAGTGCTGCGGCCCGCAGCGCCTGAGCGGCAATCCCAGCTAGGTTCCATGTTAGGCTGAGGCAGGCGATCAGGCAGAAGCCGGAAAAGCAAGTCAGCGCGAATCGTATAACAATTGGCGGCTGGATCAGACTTTCCGCTGCTTTCATGGAGTGGTGTGTCACTACACCGTCCCTAAGCCGACCGTGAAGGCGCCAGACACGGAGTGCCGCAAATACCATTCCAAAGAAGCCAACGGCCTCAGAAAACACGCCAACGCCCAACCCAAGGAAGGCCAAAAACCCCATCTTTCTCATTAGGTCCATCACGCTGGCGAGTTCGCGCAATGTTTCAGCGTTGGCGCCGTTCTCGGCAGCACTCAAAAGTGCACTAGCTCCTACGGAAATGCACGTTGCTAGTGCAACACCGTTGCCGGCCATAATGGTCGGTTGATGCCATTGGCCCGCCGCTCTAGATCCTCGCTGACCTGCTTCTGAGCTCCCGCAACAACATTATGATAATCCTTCATGTAGCCATCGCGAGGAAGAAATATCTCTCGCTTCTACCAGAGCAAAGTTGCCTTTGGAAGGGCTGAAGCGCGGCGGGCGCGGTGGTAATCTCAACCCATCGAGGAGGACGAAATGCGCTCCTGGTTGACCCCCGGCCCGCTCGCCAAACGGGCGCGGGCGCTGTACTGGGAGTGGGCGCGTGGTGTAGGATGATGGCGGCGTCCAGAGGAGAGCAGACCCGATGCCAAAATCCGGCCTTTACGAACGGGATTTCTACGCCTGGGCCAATGAACAGGCGGCATTGCTGCGTTCCGGACAGTTGTCCACGGCGGACATCGAGCACATCGCCGAGGAAATCGAAAGCATGGGCAGGACCGAAAAACGCGAACTCGCGAGCCGCTTGACGGTTTTGCTTACGCACCTCCTGAAATGGCGGTTCCAGCCCGAGCGGCGCGGCCGAAGCTGGCGATCGACGATCACCATCCAGCGCCATGCGCTCGCCGACCATCTCGCCGACAATCCAAGTCTCAAATCGACGCTCGACCAAGTGCTGACGCGCGCCTACGAGGATGGGCGCCTCGGCGCCATCGGCGAGACCGATCTTCCGGAATCGCTCTTTCCATCGGAATGCCCGTGGTCGTTCGAACGGATCATGGACGCGGCGTTCTGGCCGGATCATCATTGATCCGGTCCCTCACCCCGCCTGGGCGGCCGAATAGGGTTTCGCCCTGACCTCGCGGTCGCCGCGTCGTTCGGGGCCTTTGTAGGCGGCCTCGGGCGCCCGCGCCGAGCGGCGGCGGCGGTCGGGGCCGAAGAAGTCGCGGGTGCGCACGAAATGGCGCTCCTTCTCGATCACCGAGACGATGCGCTTGTAAAGGCTTTTGGCCGAGACCGGCTTGGTCAGGAATTCGGTCACTCCGGCGTCGCGCGCCTTGCAGACATGGGCCAGTTCGCTGAAGGCCGACAGGATGACCACCGGGATGAAGGCGCCTTCGCCGCGCGACTTGCGCAGTTCGCGCACGAAGCGGATGGCGTCCAGCCCCGGCGACCAGTCGGTCACGATGATGTCGGGGCGCCGTTCGGCGATCAGGTCGAGCGCCAGATCGTAGGTCGACGCCATGCGGACGTTCGAGATGCCCAACTGCTTCATCACGTCGCGTAAGACCCGGCGCATCAGCATGTGCTGCTCGACCAGCAGAATGTCGAGCGGCTTCAACACGTATCCCGGCACGATCCCGTTCCCCCCGTCATCGTACAGTCCAGCCAAATTTATGCCGGCCATTTCGTAAAACGCCAGCGCCGCTTCTTCGGAGAGGGGCATTTCAGACGTCCTGGAACAGCACCCGCGTGGCGGCGGGGACGGCGGCGCCGGTGGTGATCGGCGCGTTGGTCTCGCCCAGCGTGGCCTCGATGGCCGACAGGCACAGCAGCACGTTGGCCGGCACGGCGCTTTGCCCCATCAGGCCGATGCGCCAGATGCGGCCGGCCAAGGCGCCCAGCCCGGCGCCGATCTCCAGGCCGAAGCGTTCGAGCAGGCGGGCGCGCAAGGCGGCCTCGTCGACCCCCTCGGGAACCAGAACGGCGTTCAGCATGGGCAGCCGGCTGGCCTCGGGCACCAGGAAGGACAGGCCCATCGCCTCGATGCCGGCCCGCAGGGCGCGATGCGCCTTGGCGTGGCGAGCCCACGACGCCTCGATCCCCTCCTCGGCCAGCATGACCAGGCTTTCGTGCAGCCCGTACAGGCCGTTGATCGGCGCGGTGTGGTGATAGGCGCGGCGCGCCCCGGCGCCCCAATAGCCCATCACCAGATCGAGATCCATGAACCAGCTTCGCGCCTTGCCGCCGCGCGTCTTGACGCGTTCGACGGCGCGCGGGCCGAAGGTCACCGGCGACAGGCCGGGCGCGCAGGACAGGCATTTCTGCGAGCCGGTATAGACCGCGTCGGCGCCCCAGGCATCGACCTCGACCGGCATGCCGCCCAGCGAGGTCACCGCGTCGACGATCGACAGCGCCCCATGGCGTTGGGCCAGCGCGCACAGCGCGGCGGCGTCCGAGGCGACGCCGGTCGAGGTCTCGGCGTGGACGAAGGCCAGCGCGGTGGCGTTGGCGCCCTTCAGCGCCTCGTCGACCTTGTTCAAATCGACCGGCTCGCCCCAGGGGGTCTCGATCACCAAGGGGTCGCCGCCGCAGCGGCGCACATTCTCGGCCATGCGGGTGCCGAACACGCCATTGGCGCAAACCACCACCGTGTCGCCCGGCCGCACCAGATTGACGAAGCAGGTCTCCATGCCGGCCGAGCCGGGACCCGAGACCGGGATGGTCAATTCGTTGGTGGTGCGGAACGCGTATTGGAGCAGCGCCTTCAACTCGTCCATCATGCCCACGAAGGCCGGGTCGAGATGGCCGATGGTCGGCCGCGCCATGGCGGCCAGCACGCGCGCATGCACGTCGGACGGGCCTGGACCCATCAGCACGCGCTTTGGCGGGGCGAACGACTTGACCGGCCTGTCCATCGACATGATCTTGATCCCCATTGCACATCCCACTTGGGCAAGAGAATACGGGAGTAGCGATTTTTGACAACCTCGCCATGAGGCGCCCGTTCGTCGTTTTCGTGGTGGCGGCGCTCGCCGTCGCCGGCATGGCGTCGTTCGCCCTGACGCGGTCCAAGGCCCAAGACCCCGGCTGGCGGGTCGAGACGGTGGCCAAGGGTCCGCTGGTCGGCGCCGTTTCGGCGACCGGACGGCTGCGCGCCGTGGTCACCGTGCAGGTCGGCTCGCAGGTGTCCGGCCAGATTGGCGAATTGCTCGCCGACTTCAACCAGGAGGTCACGGCGGGCCAGCCGGTGGCGCGACTCGACGCGCGCAGCTATCGGGCCAAGCTGCGCCAAGCCGAGGCCGAGAAGCGGGTCGCCGAGGCGGCCGTCGCGCAAGCCGAGGCCGAGGGCCGACGCGCCGAGGCCGAGATCGTCGAGGCCCGCTCGACCCTGGCCGAGGCGATTCGCGACTTGGCGCGGGTCGAGCCGCTCCAAGCCTCGGGCCATGCGGCGCGCG
>JADGAL010000308.1 GCA_015232025.1 Alphaproteobacteria bacterium | reverse complement strand
ATCAGCAACATCTCGACCGTCCAGCGGCCGACGCCGCGGATGGTCACCAGACGGCGCACGATCTCGTCGTCGTCCAGCGTCTCGGCCTCGGCGCGGCCGGGCACCACGCCCTGGATGGTCTTCAGCGCGACGTCGCGGATGGCCGCGATCTTGTTGCGCGACAGGCCCACGGCGCGCAGGGCGTCCTCGTCGGTCGCCAGGATGTCTTCGGGCGCCGGGAACGGCCTTGGGTCGTAAAGCGCCAGCAGCCGGCCAAGGATGGCCGCCGCCGCGCGCCCGTGAATCTGTTGATAGGTGATGGCCCGCACCAGGCTCTCATAGGGCGGGCGGTCCCAGGCTGGTGACAGGGCGCAGGGCCCCGCCTGGGCGATCACCGCCGCGAAGGCCGGTTCGCGTTCGTTCAGTCTCGCCGTCGCCTCGCCGAGCCGTGCTTGAAAATCCGCCGTATGCGCCATCGGCGGGACCATGGCACATCGACGCCCGGACGGCCAGCGTTCATACCGGCCGTGGAACCAGATGCCGCTTGCCCGGCCCGATCAGGTCGGCGCGGCCCATTTGTTTCAAGGCGTCGCGCAGGATCGGCCAATTCTCGGGATCGTGCCAGCGCAGGAACGCCTTGTGCAGGCGGCGCCGCTTGAGTCCCTTGGCCGAGAACACCGTGGGGCCGTCGCGCCGCACCGGCCGCATCGGGTCGCGGCCGGAATGCCACATCGCGGTGGCCAGCGACATCGGCGAGGGCAGGAAGGTCTGCACCTGATCCAGCTTCAGCCCGTTGGCCTTCAGCCACAGGGCGAGGTTCAGCATGTCGAGATCGGTGGTGCCGGGATGGGCGGCGATGAAATAGGGGATCAACTGAAGCTTGTCGCCCGACCGCCGCGCCGCCTGGGCGAACAGGTCGCGGAAGCGTTCATAGGCGCCGATCGCCGGCTTGGTCATGTGGGCGAGCGGGCCGGGCTCGCTGTGCTCCGGCGCGATCTTCAGCCGCCCGCCGACGTGGTGGGCGGCCAACTCGTCGATATAGGCCGGGCTGCGCAGCGCCAGATCGTGGCGCACCCCCGAGGCGACGAACACCCGCTGGACTCCGCGAACGGCGCGCGCCTTGCGGTACAAGGCGATCAGCGGCTGGTGATCGGTGCCGAGATTGCGGCAGATTTCGGGGTACAGGCAGGATGGGCGGCGGCACACCGCCTCGATTTCGGGATCGCGGCAGCCCAGCCGCCACATATTGGCGGTGGGGCCGCCCAAATCGGAGATCACCCCGGTGAAGCCGCGGGTGCGGTCGCGAATCGCTTCGATCTCGCGCAGGATCGAGGCTTCCGAGCGGCTTTGCACGATGCGCCCCTCGTGCTCGGTGATCGAGCAGAAGGTGCAGCCGCCGAAGCAGCCGCGCATGATCGCCACCGAAAAGCGGATCATCTCCCAGGCGGGGATGCGCGCCTCGCCATGCGACGGGTGCGGCCCGCGCGCGAAGGGCAGCTCGAACACCGCGTCGAGTTCGGGCGTGGCGAGCGGGATCGGCGGCGGCTCCAGCCACAATTCCTTGTCGCCATGGCGCTGGACCAGCGGACGGGCGTTGCCGGGGTTGCTTTCCAGATGCAGCACCCGCGCCGCATGGGCGTACAGCACCGGGTCGGCCGCCACCTGCTCGTAGGAGGGCAAGCGCAGCGCCACGCGCTCCCCGCCGGGCCGCGCCGAGGGCAGATCGGGGTCGGACAGGTCGTGAACCGTCCAGTCCTCGGGCACCGCGTCGCGCACACGGGCGGTGCCGCGGATGCCGTCCATCTCGCGCAGTCGTTCGCCGGCCTGGGCGCGTCGGACGATTTCGGCGATGGCGCGCTCGGCGTTGCCATAGACCAGCAGATCGGCCTTGGCGTCGAGCAGCACCGAACGCCGCACCTTGCCCGACCAATAGTCGAAATGGGCGCCCCGGCGCAGCGAGGCCTCGATGCCGCCCAGCACGACGCCCGCGTCGCGAAACGCCTCGCGGCAACGCTGGGCGTAGACGATCACCGCCCGGTCGGGCCGGCGCCCGCCCTCGCCCCCCGGCGTATAGGCGTCGTCATGGCGCAACCGCGCGTCCGAGGTGTAGCGGTTGACCATCGAATCCATGTTGCCGGCGGTCACCCCGAAGAACAGCCGGGGCCGCCCCAGCGCGGCGAAGGCCTGGGCGCTCGACCAGTCCGGCTGGGCGATCACGCCCACCCGCAGGCCCAGCGATTCGAGCAGCCTCCCGATCACCGCCGCGCCAAAGCTGGGATGGTCGACATAGGCGTCGCCGGTGACCAGCACGACGTCGCACTGGTCCCAGCCCAACGCCGCCATCTCGGCGCGCGACATCGGCAGGAAGGGGGCGGGAGGGGTTGTCATCGGGTTCTTGATAGCCGATCGGGCGGATCAACTCCACCCCCCGCCACAATTCGCGACAAGTGGTCACGCATCGTCACGCCCCGTGGCGCCTCACGTTGATGAATTGTGCATAGAGACCTGCTATCGTGAGCAATAAAATTTGACGCTGGGGACAATGGGCACAAGGGATCGGCCTTCGGGGGCACTGAAGGCGGCGACGGGTTATGCGCTCGTGATGCCGTTCGCCGCCGAGTTGGGCGCCGCGACGATGGTGCTCAACCTTACCGCATTGGCGCTTCCCCTCGCGCTGCTGCAAATCTATGACCGCGTCATTCCCAACCAGTCGACCTCGACCATGGCGTTCCTGGTGCTGGGCGTGACGGTGGCGTTGATCGTCGAGCAAGGGGTCAAGGCGGCGCGCGCCTATGTCACGGGATGGATCGGCGCGCGGCTGGAACACCGGATGGGCTGCCAGGCCTTCGAGAAGATGCTGCGCGCCGATCTGGGCGCCTATGAGAAGGACGGCGCGCCGATCCAGTTGGAGCGGCTGCGCTCGATCGCCGCCTTGCGGGATCTTTATTCAGGCGGCGCGCTGGTCGGGCTGCTTGATCTGCCCTTCGTGCTGCTTTACGTCACGCTGGTCTGGATGATCGGCGGCACGCTGGCGGTGGTGCCGGTGATGGTGCTGTTCGTCTTCGCGGGCTTCGCCTTGTTTTATGGCAAGAAGCTGCGCGACGACGTGCGCAACCGGGTGGTGATCGACGACCGCCGCTTCAGCTTCTTGACCGAGGTGCTGACCGGCATCCATTCCGTCAAGTCGATGGCCATGGAATCGATGATGCACCGCCGTTACGAGCTGTTGCAGGAATCGGCGGTCGGCCATCACTACGAGGCGACCCGGCGCAGCGTCGGCGCGATCGCCGCCTCGGCGCTGTTCTCGCAATTCACCACCATCATGGTGGTCGCGGCGGGGGCGGTGGCGGTGGTCGACGGGCAGATCACCACCGGCGCGCTGGCCGCCTGCACGATGCTGGCGGGGCGCACCCTGCAGCCGCTGCAAAGCGCGCTGGCCGTGTGGATTCGCTTGCAGAACGTGGTGCTGGCCAAGGACCGCGCCGCCCAGGTCTTCGCGCTGCCGCGCGACCACGCCGAGGGCCTGCCCGAGATCGAGATCGGCGCGGGCGAGGTGGTGTTCGAAAACGTCAGCTTCTCGTTCGCGCCGGAAAGCGCCCTGCTCACCGAATTGAACCTGCGCATCGCGCCGGGCGAATGCGTGGCGATCAGCGGCGACAACGGCTCGGGCAAGACCACGCTGCTGTCGCTGATCGCCGGGCTGTGCCGTCCGACCAGCGGCCGCATCCTGATCGACGGCGTCGACATCGCCACCATCGATCCGGGCGGCCTGCGCCGACAGGTCGCGCTGCTGCCGCAGCAGGGCGTGCTGTTTGGCGGAACCATCCTCGACAACATCACCATGTTCGACGAGCGGCTGAACGAATCGGCGCTGTCGGTGGCCCACGATCTGGGGCTCGACGAGGTGGTGGCCGGCATGCGCCACGGCTGGGCCACCAAGATCGGCGACGGCGGCGGCGGCGAGAACATGCCGGTCGGCGTGCGCCAGCGCATCGCCATCGCCCGCGCCCTGGTCCACGATCCCCGCATCATCTTGTTCGACGAGGCCAATATCGGCATCGACGGGGCCGGCGACGCGATGTTGCGCGACTATCTGGAAAAGGCCAAAGGCCGCCACACCATGCTGCTGGTGACGCCGCGGCCCTCGCTGGTCAAGCTGGCCGACCGCGCCCTGGCGATCCGCGGCGGACGCCTGCTGGCCCGCGAGGACAACCGGCCG
>JADGAL010000307.1 GCA_015232025.1 Alphaproteobacteria bacterium | reverse complement strand
TGGTGAAATAGGCGCCGCCGCGCGTCCGGATTTGTTGGCAATCCGCAACGACCAGCTTGGACCGCGCCTGTTCCAGCTTTTTGGCGAGGTCGGGGGCGTCCGACGCCACGATCGCCAGGCGCTCGTCGCCGGGCGCCACGCGCGACCACGAGTCGCGGGCCAGTTCGGGCAGCCGGGCGCCTTCGCCCAGGCGGGCGATCAGCGCGTCGATCTCGGCCAGCAGGGCGGGCCGGTCGGGTTGGCCCAACACCACCAGATCGCCGGCCGATTCGGGACGCAACGCGAAGGCGGCACCCGCATCCGTCGCGCCGCCCGGCGCCTCTTCAAGCACCAGATGGGCGTTGATGCCGCCAAAGCCGAAGGAATTGATCGCCGCCCGGCGCGGCGACGCCGGGCCATTGATCCACGGCTCGGCGTGGGCGGCGACGTAGAACGGGGTGTCTTCGAGATCCAGCCCGGCGCTGGGCGTGTCGCCCAGGGTCGGCGGCACGATCTTGACGTGCAGCGCCAAGGCCATCTTGATCAGCGAGGCCGAACCGGCCGCCGGGATGCAATGGCCGATCATCGACTTGACCGAGCCGATCGGGATGTGCGGATAGCGCCGCGCGCGGCCGCCCATCACGGCGCGCAACGAGCGGATCTCGGTGCGGTCGCCCAGCGGAATGCCGGTGCCGTGCGCCTCGATCAAGCCGATGGTGGCGGGATCGATCCCCGATTCCTCGTAGGCGCGGCGCATGGCCAGCACCTCGCCCTCGAAGCGCGGCGCCATCAGGCCGCCGCCGCGCCCGTCCGACGATTGGCCGACCGCCTTGATCACCGCATAGATCCGGTCGCCCGCCTCCAAGGCGTCGTCCAGCCGCTTCAGCACCACCATCCCCACGCCCTCGCCCAGGACGGTGCCATCGGCGCCCGCGTCGAAGGGCCGCACCCGCGATTTGCGCGACAGCGCCCCCAATTGGCAAAACACCATGTAGACCAGCGGCGAGGTGGTGGTGTTGACGCCGCCCGCGATCATCACGTCGGCCCGGCCGCGCCGCAATTCCAGCACCGCCGCCTCGATCGACAACAGCGTCGAGGCGCAGGCCGCGTCGATGATGTAGTTCGGCCCCATCAGGTCAAGCCGGTTGGCGATCCGCCCGGTCATCATGTTGGGCACCATGCCGGGAATCACGTCGACCCCGATCGGCGGCAGCTTGGCGCGCAGCAGGCCGCGAATCTCGTCCATCGCGGCGGGCGACAGATGCGGATGCACCGATTTCAGCAGGCCCAGCATCTGGTCGATGGCGATGCCGTGCTGCATGCCGTTGACGTTGGCGCGGTTGGCGTGGATGCCGTGACCCAGGATGATGCCGGTGCGCTCGCCGTCCAGCTTGCCGGTCAGGCCGGCGTCGGCCAGGGCGCGGTCGGCGACGTCCAGCGCCAGGAACTGGTCGGGCTCGCCGCCCAGGATCGACACCGGCATGGTGCCATAGGGGCGCGGGTCGAAGCGCGACAGCGGCCCCAGGAAGCCGCCATGGCGGGTGTAGATGCGGGTGTCGTCGTCGCTGTCGGGGTCGAACACCGTCTCGTCGCCCAGCCAGCCGGGCGGCGCCTCGCCGACCGCGTCGACCTTGTTCAGGATGTTCGACCAGAAGGTCGCCACGTCCGGCGCCTTGGGGAAGATCCCCGCCATGCCGATGATGGCGATGTCGGCCATGCCGATGCCGCGCGTCTTCATGCCAGGGACTCCCGGATACCGCCGGCCCAGCCGCCACTCAGGCGGTTCAGGTCGCGGGTGGCGACGGCTTCCAGACCGTCCAGCAGCAGGCGAAGCCGCCCCTGGCCGTCGACGATCGAAACGCTGGTCAGGATCGAGGGCTCGTCGGGCGGCGTGGCGACGGCCAGCGCCAGGATCAGATCGTCGGGCAAAGGCTCCTCGCCGAAGCGCCGCGCCGAGGCCAGGGCCGGCGGCAGCGCCGTCCCGTTCTGATTGGCGCGCGCCCAGGCCGACATGCTTTGCATGGCGCCGTCGATCAGGGCGATGTCGAAGATGAACCGCGAGTCGGGGCCGGCCGGCGGCAGGAATTCGCGCGCCCGGCCGGGCCGGCAGCGCACCACCATCCCGGCGCCGTCCAGCGCCAGCACCTCGCGCATGCTTTGCAGCAAGGGGCCGTGGAACAGCCAGCGATTATAGATGTGGCCGCTTGACGGCGGTCGCGGGCCGCGGGCCACGGGCACGGCGACCACCGGGCAATCGGGGAAGCGCTCGCCCAGGATGGCGGTGCCGCGATAGCGGGGCTTTTCCTCGCCCGTCGCCACCAATTCGACGCCGATCTCGAAGGCGCCGATGCGGTGGGTACGGATTTCGACGGCCAAGCCGGGGCCGTCCAGCACGATGCCGCGCATCATGCGGGTCTGGCGCATCTCGATCACCCGGCCCCAGCCCAGCGCCTCGACCGCTTCGGCCATGGTCTCCAAGGCGCCCGCGAAGGGCATCACCGGCTGGCCGTCAAGCCGGTGGTCATCCAGCCAGGGCTGGTTGACGAGATCGATGCGGTGGCGCAACAAGCGGCGCTCGCCCTCGGCGCTCACCACGCGGGCGCCCCACAGGGCGGGCGGATGGGCGGGGGGCGCGCTGGCGCCATCGGGCGGGAACGGCAAGGCGCCGTGCTCGGCCTCCATATATTCCCAGGGCGACAGGCCGGCGATCACCTCGACCTCGCCGGTCGGGGCATGCAGAATCTCGTGCAGCAGGAAGCGGCGCCCGCCTTCCGGGTCGACCAGACGCACCCCGCGCTCCTCGAACTGGCGCTTGGTTTCCGGGGTGACCATGCCCAGCCCGTGGGTGGTGGGCTCCCACGGTCCCCAATTGATCGCCGAGACCTTGACGCCCGGCCCCCACTGGGCTTGCAGCATCCAGGCGAAGCGGTTCAGCGTCTCGTTGGCCGCCGCGTAGTCGGTCTGGCCGGCATTGCCGTAGCGCCCGGCCACCGAGGTGAAGAACGCCACGAAGCGCAGGCTGTCGGCCCGCAAGCCGCGGGCCAGCAGCCATGCGGCGTCGACCTTGGTGTCGAAGACGCGGTCCAGGCTGTCCGGGGTCTTCTTGACCAGCAGCGCGTCCTCGATGATCCCCGCGCCGAACAGCACCGCGTCGATGCGGCCATAAGCCTCGTAAAGCGCCGACAGCAGCGCGCCGACCTGCGCCTCGTCGCGCATGTCGCAGGCGCGATGGTCGATTCGGGCGCCCATCGCGGCGAATTCCGCCGTCACGGCCAGCATCTCGCGGTCGCGCAGCACGGCGGCGACGCGGGCGTCGATTTCGACCGGGCGGGGCTTGTCGCCCAGCGCCCGCGCCTCGTCCAGGAAACGCCGCTTGAGCGCTTGGCCGTCCAAGCCGCGCGTCGCGTCGCCTTCCGGGGCGGGCATCGCGCCGCGGCCGACCAGCACCAGGGTCGGCTTGAAGGCCGCCAGTTCGCGCAGGGTTTCCGCCGTGATGCCGCGCGCCCCGCCGATCGCCAGCACCACCCAGTCGGCGTCCGGCCGGCGCGGTGGGTTGGCCAGTGGGTCGATCGAGGCGGGCTCGGTGCGGAACACGGTGCGCGCGCCGCACGGATAGCCGACCTCGCGGCGTCCGCCGGGCAGGGTCAATTCGTCCATCAGATGGTCAAGCCACGCTTCGGACCCCTCGCCGGGATCGAGATCGACGGCCTTGGTCCGCGCCTGTCGCCATTCGACGCCCAGCGCCTTGATCAGGCCGACCAGCCCGCCGCCCCCCGGCGACAGGCGCCGCGCCCCCGAGGCGGGGAAATCGCGCCCGAAAAAGCCGCCCATCGCGCTGGCCGAGACGATGCGGCCACCCTCCATCAAGCCGGGCGCGGCGGCGCGCAGCAGGGCGAACAGCGATTTGACGTCACGCGCCATGCGCCGACGCCAGGCGGCGAAGCCGTCATCGGCCTCGGGCGGGGCCAGCGGCGCCAGATGGAGCACCGCCCGCGCCGGCCCCAGCGACTCGACCCAGGCGGTCATCTTGGCCGGGTCGAGCAGCGTCTCGGCCGGCGCGATGGCGGCGATACCGCCCGCCGCCTCGATGCGCGCCGCCAGCTTTTCGGCCAGTCCGGCGCCATCGGGGGTGATCAGATGCAAGCCGGCGACGGGGTCGCGGCGGACTCCGTCGGCCGGCTCGGCATGCGCCCGCATCAGATACCGGGGAAGGGGGGCGCATGCCGTCTCGGCTGGCC
>JADGAL010000306.1 GCA_015232025.1 Alphaproteobacteria bacterium | reverse complement strand
ATGGGTTGATGGTCAATTACCTTTACGAAGTCGACCGCATCGAGGCCAATCACGAGCGCTTCGCCGAGGGCGAGGTGGTCGCGGCCGAGTCCGTGCGGGCCTTCCTGAAAGGAGGCTAAGCATGGCCAATCACCTGTTCGACCTCTTCCGCTCGCGCATGCCGGGGGCCGAGCGGCGTTTCATCGAAACGCCCGACGGGCGCGTCGTGACCTATGGCGAGATGGTGGCCCAGACGGCCCGCATCGCCAACGTGCTGCTCCAGCGCGGGGTGGTGCCCGGCGACCGGGTGGCGGCGCAGGTCGAGAAAAGCCCCGAGGCGATCTCGCTTTATCTCGCCTGTGTGCGGGCCGGCGCGGTGTTTTTGCCGCTCAACCCGGCCTACACGCTGGCCGAGATGGCCTATTTCATCGAAGATTCCGAGCCGCGCCTAGTGGTCGCCTCGCCCGAGCGGGCGGCCGATCTCGAAACGCCGGGCGCCACCATCGAGACCCTGGGCGCCGCCGGCGACGGCAGCCTGATCGAGGCGGCGGCCGGCGCGGCGGCGGTGTGCGAGGACCTGGAGCGCGGGCCGGATGACCTTGCCGCCATCCTTTACACCTCGGGAACCACCGGGCGGTCGAAGGGCGCGATGCTGACCCACGACAATCTGGCCTCGAACGCCCTGGCGCTGGCGGCGGCGTGGCGGTTCTCGGCCGACGACGCGCTGCTGCACGCCTTGCCGATCTTCCATACCCACGGGCTGTTCGTCGCCACCAACGTCACGCTGGTGTCGGGCGCTTCGATGCTGTTCCTGCCGCGCTTCGACGCCGACGAGGTCATGCGGCTGATGCCAAGGGCCACCGTGATGATGGGGGTGCCGACCTTCTATGTCCGGCTGCTTCAGCACCCCGGCCTGAACACCTGGTCAACGTCGCATATGCGGCTGTTCGTGTCGGGCTCGGCGCCGCTCTTGGCCGAGACCCACGAGGCGTGGTTCCGCCGCACCGGCCATCGCATCGTCGAGCGCTATGGCATGACCGAGACCAACATGAACAGCTCGAATCCCTACGAGGGCGATAGAGTGGCCGGCACGGTGGGCTTGCCGCTGCCCGGCGTGGAGATCCGCATCACCGACGCCGAGGGCGCCGTGATGCCGCCCGGCGCGGTGGGCATGATCGAGATTCGCGGCCCCAACGTCTTCAAGGGCTATTGGCGGATGCCCGGCAAGACCGCCGCCGAGTTCCGGCCGGACGGCTTCTTCATCTCGGGCGATCTGGGGATGTTCGACGATCGCGGCTATCTGCGCATCGTTGGGCGCGGCAAGGACCTGGTCATCACCGGCGGCTACAACGTCTATCCCAAGGAGGTCGAATCCGAGCTCGACGCCCTGCCCGGCGTCGCGGAAAGCGCCGTGTTCGGCGTGCCCCACCCCGATTTCGGCGAGGCCGTCACCGCCGTGGTGGCGCGCAAGCCGGGCGCTTCGCTCGACGAGACGGCGGTGCTGAAAGCCCTGGAGGGACGGCTGGCCAAATACAAGCTGCCCAAGCGCGTGCTATTCGCCGAGACGCTACCCCGCAACACCATGGGCAAGGTCCAGAAGAACCTGCTGCGCGAGGCGTTCGCGGGGCTGCATGGGGGAGATTAAGATCGACGAGGCTCATGATCAAGCGTCCCGAATTTTGGTGCGTTCATCCTACTTTTTGGGACGGCCTCACTGGCCCCTTCGAGGCGGCGGGGCGCCACGGTGGAAAGCGGGTGGGGAAACACCAAGGACACCAAGGACACCAAGCGTGCGGCGAATTGCCCGTACAGTCCCGGTCCCTTGGTGACTCTTGGTGTCCTTGGTGTTGAACCTTTTTCCTGCTCAATGGCGGCTTTACCGCCGATGGGTCAGTTCATTGGCTCGCCGGTATCAGGCGCACGCCCGGGCGGCGATAGGGGCGGGGATGGCCACCCAACGCCAGCCGTCGAACTCCGAATCCGGAACGTCGGCCGGCAGCACCGTCATTTTGACGCCGTATCGGTCCTGGCAAATGGCTCCGATGATGTTCGGGATATCCTCGAAAATCGCCGCCATGCTGGGATGGGCGACATTGATCTCGGGAAATTGCCGACTGGTCGCCACATACAGGCCTTCATCCTCGTGGATTTCGACGTTGATGATGATCACCCCGGACGGCGAGGCGGCACCTCGGGCGAATTTCGTCATGGGCTCTTCCCTCTCGTTTCGCCGATGGGCGTCGGCTTCGCTTAAGATACACCATAGTCGGACGAGAGGTAACGGCGATGACCCTGTGGACCATAGGCTACGAGGCGGCGGGCTTCGCGGGCTTTTTGGCGACGTTGCGCGAGGCCGGCGTCGAGACGGTGATCGATGTGCGCGATCTGCCGTTGTCGCGCCGGGCCGGGTTTTCGAAAAACATCCTGGCCGCGTCCTTGGCCGAGGCCGGCATCGCCTATGTCCATCTGAAATCGCTGGGCACCCCCAAGGAGGGCCGCGTTGCCGCGCGCGGCGGCGACTATCCCACCTTCTGGGCGATCTTCGAGCGGCGCCTCGCCACGCCCGAGGCCGAATTCGATCTGGCCCGCGCCGCCGAGATCGCCAAAGCCTCGCCCAGCGCCTTGATGTGCTTCGAGGCCGATCCGCCGCGCTGCCATCGAAAGCGGGTGGCCGAGCTTCTGGCCGAGCGCTTCGGCTTCCGCGTCGAGCATCTGCGCGTGCGGCCTGACCAAGTTTAGGGCAGCGCCGCCTTTTGCCCATTCCTCCGCCAATGTGGTAGCCTGTCCGCCGATCGAGGCAGTCGGCGGAACGTCATGGGCATTCTGGTCAAGTTGAGTCACGTCACCCGCTACGGCTATGACCGTCCCGTGGTGTTGTCGCCGCAGGTGGTGCGCCTGCGTCCGGCGCCGCATAGCCGCACGCCGATCGTGTCCTATTCGCTGAACGTCACGCCCAAGGGGCATTTCGTCAATTGGCAGCAGGACCCGCAGGGAAACTGGCTGGCCCGGCTGGTCTTCCCCGAGAAGGTCGAGGAATTCGTGGTGGCGGTCGAGGTGGTCGCCGACGTCTCGGTGATCAATCCCTTCGATTTCTTCCTCGAACCCTTGGCCGAGACGGTCCCCTTCGCCTATCCGCCCGAGTTGGACCACGAGCTGAAGCCCTTCCTGCTGTGCGACGAATCGGGGCCGCTGTTCGACGCCTATCTCGCCGCCATTCCCCGCGCGCCCACCCCGACCAGCGATTTCCTGGTCGGGCTGAATGGCCGGTTGCAAAAGGATATCGGCTACACCATCCGCATGGAGCCCGGCGTTCAGACGCCCGAGCGCACCCTGGCCCTGCGCACCGGCTCGTGCCGCGATTCGGCTTGGCTGCTGGTCCAGCTTCTGCGCCGGCTGGGCTTGGCGGCGCGGTTCGTGTCGGGCTATCTGATCCAGTTGGTCCCCGACCAGAAGCCGATCGAAGGCCCGGCGGGGCCGCAAGCCGACTTCACCGATCTGCACGCCTGGGCCGAGGTCTACCTGCCGGGGGCGGGCTGGATCGGGCTTGATCCCACCTCGGGCCTGCTGACCGGCGAGGGGCACATCCCGCTGGCCGCCTCGCCCGATCCCAGCGGCGCGGCGCCGATCACCGGCGCGGTCGAAATGTGCGAGGTCTCGTTCGACCACCACATGGGGGTGCGGCGGGTGCTGGAGACGCCGCGCGTCACCAAGCCCTATTCCGAGGCGCAATGGCAAGCCGTGCTGGCGCTGGGCGACGCGGTCGACGCGCGGCTGGAGGCGGGCGACGTGCGCCTGACCCAGGGCGGCGAGCCGACCTTCGTCTCGGCCTTCGACATGGAGGGCGAGGAATGGACCATCGACGCGGTCGGCCCGACCAAGCGCGCCCATGCCGACGAATTGATCCACCGCCTGCGCGACCGCTTCGCGGCGGGCGGGCTGATCTCGCACGGGCAGGGGAAGTGGTATCCCGGTGAAAGCCTGCCGCGCTGGGCCTTCGGGCTGGTGTGGCGCGAGGACGGCCAGCCGGTGTGGCGCGACGATTCGCTGTTGGCGCGCGAGGGAGACGACCACAAGCCGACCCCCGATCAGGCGCGCGACTTCACCCGCGCTTTGGCCGAGCGGCTGGGCGTCGATCCCGCCTTCGCCAACGAGGCCTTCGAGGACACCGCCCATTACCTGATGAAGGAGCACGGCCTGCCGATCGGCATGGACCCCACCGACAACCGCCTGAACGACCCCGAGGAGCGC
>JADGAL010000305.1 GCA_015232025.1 Alphaproteobacteria bacterium | reverse complement strand
TGATTTCGAAGGTGGTCAGATGACCGTTCCGCCACTCGGCGACCAGCGAGGGGCCGGTGGTCGTCAGTTCGTCGAGACCGTCCGAGCCGTGCACCACCCAGGCCCGCTCGGCGCCCAGTCGGCCCAGCACCTCGGCCAGCGGGCGGACCCATCGTTCGGCGAACACGCCGATCAATTGGCGCCGCGTGCCGGCCGGGTTGGACAGCGGCCCCAGCAGATTGAACAAGGTGCGAACGCCCAGCTCGACGCGCGGCCCGGCGACGTGGCGCATGGCGTTGTGATGGCGCGGCGCCATCAGGAAGCCGATATGGGCGGTCCACAGCGCCTCGCGGACCAGCGACACGTCGGCGTCGATCTTGACGCCCAGCGCGGTCAGCACGTCGGCCGAGCCCGATTTGGACGACAGCGCACGGTTGCCGTGCTTGGCCACCGGCACGCCGCACGCCGCCGCGACCAGCGCCGCCGCGGTCGAGACGTTGTAGGTGCCGGCTCCATCGCCGCCGGTGCCGCAGGTGTCGATCGCCCCCTCGGGCGCGTCGACGCGCAGCGCCTTGGCCCGCATCACGCGGGCCGCCCCGGCGATCTCCTCGACGGTTTCGCCGCGCACCCGCAGCGCCATCAGGAAGCCGCCGATCTGGGCCGGGGTGGCGTCGCCCGACATGATGATCTCGAAGGCGGCTTCGGCCTCGGCCTCGCTCAACGGGCGGCCGTCGGCGACGCGGGCGATCATGTCCTTCATGCCACTCATTTCGCCGCCTCGGTCAGGAAGTTCTTGAGCAACGCGTGGCCGTGCTCGGACGCGATGCTCTCGGGGTGGAACTGCACGCCATGGATGGGCAGTTCGGCGTGTTGAAGGCCCATGATCAGCCCGTCCGCCGTCTCGGCGGTGACCCGCAGGCAGGCGGGCAGGGTGGCGCGCTCGACCACCAGCGAGTGGTAGCGGGTCGCCTGGAACGGGCTGGGCAACCCGGCGAACAGCCCGGTTCCGCCATGGCCGATCGCGCAAACCTTGCCATGCATCGGCTGGGCCGCGCGCACCACTTGGCCGCCGAACGCCTGGCCGATCGCCTGATGCCCCAGGCACACGCCCAGCACCGGCAGGCGCAGGACGGCGGCGCGCTCGATCAGCGGCAGGCAGATGCCGGCCTGGTCGGGATCGCGCGGGCCGGGCGAGATGACGATGCCCCGCGGCCGCAGCGCGATCGCCTCGTCGACCGTAAGCACGTCGTTGCGGCGCACCTCCACCTCGGCACCCAACTCGCCGAGATAGTGCCAAAGGTTGTAGGTGAAGCTGTCGTAATTGTCGATGAGCAGGAACATGGGAACGGCTACCCGAAGCAAAGCGGCAGAATGCAGCCCGGCCGGGGGAGCGTCAAGTACGCCAGCGGCCTCTTGACCTTCCCCGGACTGGAAGCCCCATATGGAGGGCCATGAGCAAGGATATCGACGTTTCCGAACTGGCCATCACCGGAATGACCTGCGCCGCATGCTCGGCGCGGCTCGAACGGGTGCTGGCGCGCGTGCCCGGTGTCAACCAGGCGCAAGTCAATCTGGCCACCGAGC
The DNA here is from genome assembly GCA_015232025.1 of Alphaproteobacteria bacterium. GTDB lineage: Bacteria > Pseudomonadota > Alphaproteobacteria > Rhodospirillales > Magnetospirillaceae > JADFZP01. The sequence goes on along the minus strand of JADGAL010000305.1, from coordinate 2,695 downwards.
GGGCCTCGGTGCATGGCCCGGCCGACACCGCCGCCCTGATCGAGGCGGTCGAAAAGGCCGGCTTCGGCGCGAGGCTGGTCCGCGACGCGGCGGCCGAGAGCGCCGGGGAGGACGCGGCGGCGGCGCTTCGCGCCCGGCGCGACTTGATGATTCTCGCCCTTTCGGCGGCGCTGACCCTGCCGCTGCTGTTGCAAATGCTGCCCGGCGCCATGATGCCGCCTTGGGCGCAGATGGCCTTGGCGACGCCGGTCCAGTTCGTGGTCGGCTCGCGGTTCTATGTCGGAGCGTGGAAGTCGCTGCGCGGCGGGGCGGGCAACATGGACGTGCTGGTGGCGCTTGGCACCAGCGCCGCCTATGGCCTGAGCGCCTGGCTGACGCTGACCGGCGAGGCCCACCACGCCAACCTCTATTTCGAGGCGGCGGCGGTCGTCATCACGCTGGTGGTACTGGGCAAATGGCTGGAGACTCGGGCCCGGCGCAGCGCCGCCGCGGCGATTCGCGCCCTGATGAAGCTTCGCCCCGAGATCGCCCGCGTCGAACGCGACGGCCGCCTGATCGAGATTCCGGCCGATTCGGTGCGGGTCGGCGAGGTGGTGATGGTTCGCCCCGGCGAGCGCATCCCGGTCGATGGCAAGGTGATCGACGGCGCCAGCCACACCGACGAGTCGCTGATCACCGGCGAAAGCCTGCCCGTGGCGCGCGGCCCCGGCGACCGCGTGCCGGCCGGCGCCATCAACGGCGACGGCATGTTGCGACTCGATGCGGTGGCGGTCGGCGCCCAATCGACCATCGCCCGCATCATCCGCATGGTCGAGGGCGCCCAGGCCAGCAAGGCCCCCGTGCAGCGCATGGTCGACGCCATCGCCGCCGTGTTCGTGCCGGTCGTGGTGGTTCTCGCCGCGCTGACCTTCCTTGGCTGGTGGGCGGCCGGCGACATGGGGCGCGGCTTCGTGGCGGCGGTCTCGGTGCTGGTCATCGCCTGCCCCTGCGCGTTGGGCTTGGCCACGCCCACTGCGATCATGGTGGGGACGGGGGTCGCCGCCCGCAACGGCATCCTGATCAAGGACGCCGAGGCGCTGGAGCGGGCGCATCGGGTGCGGGTGATGGTGCTCGACAAGACGGGCACCCTGACCGAAGGCCGCCCCGCCGTGGCTGAGATCGTCGGCGACGAGTCGCTGCTGGCGCTCGCCGCCTCGGCGCAGCAGGGCAGCGAGCATCCCCTGGCCCGCGCCGTGCTCGGCCACGCGGCGGCCCTGGGCGTGGCGACCAGCCCCGTGGAAGCGTTCCGAAGCGTTCCCGGCCGCGGGCTGGTGGCGGTGGTCGGCGGGTGCGAGATTCGCATCGGCAGCCGCCGTTTCATGATCGACTCCGAGATCGACACCGGCGCCTACGAACCGGCCGCCGAGGCGCACGAGGCGCAAGGCCGCACCGTCATGTGGGTGGCCCGGTCCAACCGGCCGCTCGGCCAGATCAGCGTCACCGACCCGGTCAAGCCGACGGCGCGCGAGGCGGTGCGCGCCTTGGCCCAAATGGGCATCGAGACTGTCATGCTGACAGGTGACAACGCCCGCGCCGCCGAGGCGGTCGCCCGCGCGGTGGGGGTCGATCGCGTGCTCGCCGAAGTCCTGCCCGAGGAGAAGGCGGCCGAGGTGACGCGGCTGAAATCCGAGGGCCGGGTGGTCGCCATGGTCGGCGACGGCGTCAACGACGCCCCGGCGCTGGCCGCCGCCGATATCGGTCTGGCGATGGGCACCGGCTCGGACGTCGCCATGCACACGGCCGGCATCACCTTGCTGCGTGGCGACCCGGGGTTGCTGGCGGACGCCCTGGACGTGTCGCGCGTCACCCATGCGAAAATCCGTCAGAATCTATTCTGGGCGTTCGTCTACAATGTGGTCGCCATTCCGATGGCGGCGGCGGGAATGCTCAGTCCCGCGCTGGCGGGGGGCGCCATGGCGCTGTCCAGCGTCAGCGTGGTTTCGAACTCGCTTTTGCTCCGACGCTGGAAGCGGAGGGGTTGAGATTTCCCCTTTTATAGCCTGATAAATTAGGCTATTACCCATCGGAGGTTGATGGCGGTTCGGACATTTGTCCGACCCTGGGAAAGGGGCGTTCGGAATGAACATCGGAGCCGCTGCGGCGAAATCCGGCGTGCCGGCGAAAACGATTCGCTATTACGAAAGCATCGGCCTGATCCCCGCCGCGGATCGCACCCAGGGCGGATATCGGTCCTATACCGAGCGCGATGTCGACACCCTTCGTTTCGTTCAGCGGGCGCGCAGTCTTGGCTTCTCTGTCAAAGCTGTCGGCAACTTGCTGGCATTGTGGCAGGATCGCGGACGGGCCAGCGGCGAGGTGAAGAACGTCGCCTTGCGCCACGTCGCCGAGATCGAACGCAAGATCGTCGAACTCGAATCGATCCGCCGCACGCTGCTTGATCTCACCGAGCGCTGCCAGGGCGATCTCCGGCCCGATTGCCCGATCCTCGACGGTCTCGCCGTCGACCCCTGATCCGTTTGCGCGCCCGCCATCCCTGTTGCTATAACCGCCGCACGGCACGGGGGAGCGACCTTGGCACGCGGCGCGAAAAAGAAGGATAAGAAGCGATTCCCGCTGATGCCGGTGGCGATCGGCGCGGCGATGCTGATCACCGGGTTCGCCATCGGCCTGGGCGCCCGATTCGCGCTGGCGCCGC
>JADGAL010000304.1 GCA_015232025.1 Alphaproteobacteria bacterium | reverse complement strand
GTGTCGCTCGATTCGACCATCCGTTCCAACGTCCCGGTGGCCCCGCCGATCGACCTGCTGGTCTACAAGCGCGACTCGCTGGCCGTCTCGACCCGCCAATGGGTCAAGGACGACGACCCCTATTTCAACGCCGTTATGATCGGCAGAAACGGGACTACCGGCGCCTACCGTATCACGGGTTGGTCCTATAGGCTATTCCCTCCACCCCTGCCTTCTCACGCGGAGCCGAACCGAGGTTCGGCGTTCAACAGTTGCTTGACGATGTCCGCTATCTCCGGGGTAGACGTCGTCTATCTCTTATCCAAAGGCGGTGTCTTTGTCTTTAGGCATGGCATCGTTACAACGCATGCGCCTTAAGCGGGTGGTGTGGAAATGCCCCGGCGCTATCAGCCTCCCGCAGGCTGCGGCTCGCTTTGGGGTAGGCTATCGTAGCATGCCGGGGCTTTCGGTGCCGCGCGAGATGGAACCCGCTTTGCTGTCGCCGGGCCGGCCTGCCTCGACGATCCCTGGGCGCGACTGCGATCTGGGCGGAAAGTGCCCCGAATGTCCCGGCAAGTCTTGCCGCCGCTCGGCAGGAATTCACCAGCCAACCGGCCGAAACCCTTGGAGAAACTTGGATTTTCCCACTGGCACGGTCCTTGAAATAGGGAAAGGGCCGATATGCCATGGGAGGCCCGGATGCCCTTCGCCGAATTCGCCGATCTGAAGTCCCTCGACGCCGCCCGCGCCGCCCGCGCCGCCCGCAAATCCGTCGAGCCGAGCCTGGGCGCGCCCCAGTCGCGGCGCGCCATGACCAGCGCGATGTTCCTGCGCCACATGGAGGAGGTCGAACGCGAGACCTCGCGCGACCGCGTCGGCACCATCGTGTCGACCGTCTATCCGAAAGAGGTCGAAGGCGTGATCCGCCGCGCCTCGGACACGCGGGCGCGCTATCTCGCCGCGCTGCTCGACATCGACAAGCGCAAGGGGCCGCTGACCACCGAGGATGTCGACTCGCTGCGCAATCTGCGCGGCGAATGGGAAGAGATGGACCACGGCGTCCAATATTTGAAGGACGCCATCGCCAAGGGCCTAGTCACCATCGACGGCCTGGCGCCGGAACGCTATTGATCGCCCACTGCCCAAGCTTTGAGCGCCGCGCCCGTCCGCTGGGCAGGCGCCCCCGCCCCTTCACCGGCCCGAGCGAGGGTTCGCGGGGCTTGCGCTTATGGCGTGCGGCTTGCATCATTCGAGCAGGTCGTCCCCCTGCGGCATTGGCGTGGTCATGCGGAAGTCCCCCTTCGACGAGATGCACGGGCAGCGCGGCGAGATCCGCGCCGCCTATCGCGAATTCGGCAACTGGTTGCACTCGACCTCGGTCGAGCGGCTGAGCGAGCGGCATCGCCAAGCCGATCTGCTGTTCCGCCGGCTGGGCATCACCTTCACGGTCTATGGCGACACCGACGGCACCGAGCGGCTGATTCCGTTCGACATCATCCCGCGTATCCTGGACGCCTCGGAATGGCGCAAGGTGGGCGGCGGGGTGACCCAGCGGGTGCGCGCCCTGAACGCCTTCCTGCACGACGTCTATCACGACCAGGAGATCCTGAAGGCCGGCGTGGTGCCGGCCGATCTGGTGCTGAACAACGCCGCCTACCGCCCCGAGATGAAGGGCCTGGACCTGCCGCGCCGCATCTACACCCATGTCGCGGGCATCGACGTGGTGCGGGTCGACGCCGAGGACTTCTTCGTCCTGGAGGACAACACGCGCACGCCCTCGGGCGTGTCGTACATGCTTGAGAACCGGCAGACCATGATGCGCCTGTTCCCCGAGCTGTTCGCCCGCAACCGGGTGGCGCCGGTCGATCACTATCCCGACCTCTTGTTGCGCACCCTGCGCAGCATGGCGCCGGCCGGCATCGACGATCCCGCCGTGGTGCTGCTGACCCCCGGCCATTTCAACAGCGCCTATTTCGAGCACTGCTTCCTGGCCCAGGAGATGGGCATCGAATTGGCCGAGGGCCAGGATCTGTTCGTCGACGACGGCACCGTGTTCATGCGCACCACCGAGGGGCCGAAGCGGGTGGACGTGATCTATCGCCGCATCGACGACGATTTCCTCGATCCCAAGACCTTCCGGCCCGATTCGATGCTGGGCGTGCCGGGGCTGATGTCGGTCTACCGCGCCGGCCGCGTGGCGCTGGCCAACGCGGTGGGCGCCGGGGTGGCCGACGACAAGGCGGTCTATCCTTACGTCCCCGACATGATCCGCTTCTATCTGTCCGAGGAGCCGATCCTCAAGAACGTGCCGACCTGGGTGCTGCGCAAGCCCGACGACCTGTCCTATGTGCTGGACCACCTGCCCGAGTTGGTGGTCAAGGAGGTGCATGGCTCGGGCGGCTACGGCATGCTGATCGGCCCGACCAGCACGGGCGCCGAGTTGGACGCCTATCGCGCCCGCATCCTGGCGTGCCCCGAGAATTTCATCGCCCAGCCGACCCTGGCCCTGTCCACCTGCCCGGCCTTCGTCGACGCCGGGGTGGTGCCGCGCCACGTCGATCTTAGGCCCTATGTGCTGTCGGGCGAGGAGACGGTGGTGGTGCCGGGCGCGCTGACGCGGGTGGCGCTGCGCGAGGGCTCGCTGGTGGTGAACTCGTCGCAGGGCGGCGGCACCAAGGACACCTGGGTGCTGGAGGAGTAGCCGCCATGCTGGGACGGATGGCCGACAACCTGTATTGGATGGCCCGCTATGTCGACCGGGCCGAGACCTTGGCGCGGCTTTTGGAAAGCACGCACACCGTCTCGCTGATGCCGACCGCCGGGGCCGAGCAGGCCGAGTGGCGGGCGCTGCTCGACGTGTCCGACCGCGACTCGTTCGCCGAGCGTTACGACCGGCCGACCCAGAACGCGGTGATCTCGCATCTGGTGCTCAACCCGGCCAATCCGTCGAGCATCCTGTCGTGCTTCGGCGGCTGCCGCGAGAACGCCCGCGCCACCCGCCACATGCTGACCACCGAGCTGTGGGAGGCCATCAACCAGACCTGGCTCGAGGTCAAGGATTTGACCTATGCCCGGCTGCTCGACATCGGTCAGGCCGAGTTCTTCGAGTGGGTGCGCAACCGCGCCGAACAGATCCAGGGCGTGGCGGCCGGCACCATGCGGCGCGACGACGGCACCTTCTTCCTGCGCCTGGGCAGCATGATCGAGCGCGCCGACGGCACCGCCCGCACCCTGCGCCTGCGCCGCCTCGCCCCCCAGGCCGAGGTGGTCGATTACTACCGCTGGGGCGCCATGCTGCGCTCGTTCAGCGCCTTCAAGGCCTATCGCGAAATCCACCGCGGCGGAATCGAGCCGCGCAAGGTGGCCGATCTGCTGATCTTCCGCCACGACGTGCCGCGCAGCCTGCATTTCTGCATGGACGGCGTCACGCGGGTGCTCGACCGGCTGCGCCCCGCCGCCGCCTGCGCGCGTCTGGCCGGCCGGCTGCACGCCGATCTGCATTACGGCGGCCTGGACGATTTGGACGACGCGGCGCTTGACGCCCTGCTGGACGACGTGATCCTGCGCAACAACGCGCTGGGCACCCAAATCCAGAAGGATTTCATGATGATCCGCCAGGGACAAGCCGGATGACCTATTGCCTCGCCATGATGATGGACGCCGGCTTGGTGTTCGCGGCCGACAGCCGCACCAACGCCGGCATGGACAGCGTCTCGACCTTCCGCAAGCTGCATGTGTTCGAAACCCCCGGCGAGCGCCTGCTCGTCGTGCTGTCGGCCGGCAATCTGGCGATCACCCAGGCGGTGATGGCGATGTTGAGCGAGGGCGCCCCCGACGACCGCGACGCCAAGACCCTGGCGACCGTCGAGACGGTCTACGACGCCGCCCGCCTGACCGGCGACGCCCTGCGCCGGCTGCACGACCGCGACAGCAAATATTTCAGCGCGCACGACATCGGCTTCAACGCCAGCTTCATCGTCGGCGGCCAGATCAAGGGTGCGCGCATGCGCCTGTTCCAGGTCTACGCGGCCGGCAACTTCATCGAAGCCACCCCCGAGACCGCCTATTTCCAGATCGGCGAGACCAAATACGGCAAGCCGATCATCGAGCGCGTGCTGACCCCCAAGCTCGACCTCTTGAGCGCCGCGAAATGCGCCCTGGTGTCGCTCGATTCGACCATCCGTTCCAACGTCTCGGTGGCGCCGCCGATCGACCTGCTGGTCTACAAGCGCGACTCGCTGGCCGTCTCGACCCGCCAATGGGTCAAGGACGACGACCCCTATTTCA
>JADGAL010000303.1 GCA_015232025.1 Alphaproteobacteria bacterium | reverse complement strand
CGTCGACCTGGTTGACGCCGCCGGTGCCGGCCGACAGGCCGGTGAGGTTGCGTTGCTGCTGCAACTGGGCCATCGGCAGCATGTAGACGGTGCTGAGCAGGGTGCCGTCGCGGTCATAGGCCAGGAACGGGCCGGCCGGCATGGTGTCGGGCTGGACGTACAGGATGCCCAGGCCGGGCACGAATTCCGGCAGTTCGGTCAGTTCGCTGACCTTCCTGAACTTGCCGCCGGGCGGCGAGCGGCTGAGATCGGCCTGCTTCTCGCCGGTGACCGACGGGCCTTCACCCATCGAGGGTTCCTCCTGGGCGGCCGGATACTGCGCCAGCGCGGCGCCCGACATCAGCAGCAGGGCGGCGGTTGAGGCGTACAGAATGCGTTTCATCGCGTGTGGTCTCCTCGTGCCAAATCCACTGCCCTATGGATGCGGCAGGAGGGCGAAAGTTCGCGGCCTCACCCGGATTAGCCCGCCGCCGCCACCGGCGCCCACAGCACGTCGTCGATGTCTTCGGCGCCGCAAGCCAGCATCACGAGGCGGTCGACGCCCAAGGCGATTCCGGCGCAATCGGGCAGGCCGGCTTCCAGGGCGGCCAGCAAGTCCTCGTCGATCGGCCAGCGCAGGCCGTACAGGCGTTCCTTCGTCTCCATGTCGGCCTCGAAGCGGCGGCGTTGCTCGGCCGGGTCGGTCAGTTCGCCGAAGGCGTTGGCCAGTTCGACGCCGCACACATACAGCTCGAAGCGTTGCGCGACGCGCGGATCGGCCGGCTCGGGGCGCGACAGGGCGGCCATCGAGACCGGCCAGGAATGCAGGATGGTCGCCACGCCGATGCCCAGCCGCGGCTCGACGAATTCGAACATGACGCGGAAGAACACGTCGTCCCAGCTATCGTCTTCGCCGACATGCAGGCCGAGGCGGCGGGCCTTGGCGGCGAGCGGCGCGGCCTCGGGCGCCCAGGCGTCCGAGATGGTGGCCATCAGATCGATGCCGGCCCATTCGCCGAACGCCTCGGCCACCGACAGGCGCCGCGCCGGCTGGCTGGGGTCGCAGGTGATATCGCCGCGCCGATAGGGTTGGCCCCGCGCCACCTCGCGCAGCAGGGCTTCGCAATCATCCATCAGGGCGAGCCAGCCTTCGCCGGCCCGGTACCATTCCAGCATGGTGAATTCGGGATGATGAGTGGGCGAACGCTCGCCATTGCGGAAGGTGCGGGCCAGTTGGAAGATGCGCGGCAGCCCGGCGGCCAGCAGCTTCTTCATCGCGAATTCGGGGCTGGTGTGCAGCCACAGGGTTCGCTCGCCGCCCGACAGCGGTTCGACCAGACGGGTGGCGAAGGCCGCCAGATGCGGCTCGCAGCCCGGCGCGACTTGCAGGATCGGCGTCTCGACCTCGTCGAAATCGCGCGCCGCGAAAAAGGCGCGCAAGTCCGCGAGCACCGCCTGACGCCGCTTGAGATTGGCGCGACGGCGGGCGAACACCTCGGGCCGCCACCATTCTTTGCCGTCCATTCTGGTTTCCTTTATGTATCCGCACCACCTAATGCCACGGAACGATCGATGAGCCAATCCGCCCGCCCACGCCCCCGCGCCATCCGGCGCGCCGCCGATCTCGTCTCGGCCGGACTGCTCGACGAGGGGCGGGCCGCCCTGGTCGACAGGGTGGCCGAGCGCTTCGCCCTGGCCATCACCCCCGACATGGTCGCGCTGATCGAACCCGGCGAGCCGGACGACCCGATCGCGCGGCAATTCGTTCCCAGCGCCGCCGAGTTGGACGAGGCGCCGGGCGAGCGCGCCGACCCGATCGGCGACGACGCCCTGTCGCCGGTGCCGGGCATCGTGCATCGCTATCCCGACCGGGTCTTGCTGAAGCCCCTGCTGGCCTGCCCGGTCCATTGCCGCTTTTGCTTCCGGCGCGAGGCGCTGGGCGACGGCGGGGCGCTGTCGCCCGGCCAGTTGGAGGCGGCGCTCGACTACATCCGCGCCCGTCCCGAGGTGTGGGAGGTGATCCTGTCGGGGGGCGATCCGCTGATGCTGCCGCCCGCCCGCCTGTCGGCGATCATGGACGCGCTGGAGGCCATCCCGCATGTCCAGGTGGTGCGCATCCACAGCCGCATCCCCGCCGTCGAGCCGTCGCGCGTCGACGCCGCGATGGTCGCCGCCTTGCGGCGCTCGAAGGCGGTGTGGCTGGTGCTGCACGCCAACCACCCGCGCGAGATGACCGAAGCCTGCCGCGCCGCCTGCGCCCGGCTGGTCGATGGCGGCGTCGCCATGCTGGGCCAGACGGTGCTGCTGGCCGGCGTCAACGACGACGCGGCGGTGCTCGAGGCGCTGTTCCGCGCCATGGTGGCCACCCGCGTCAAACCCTATTACCTGCATCACGGCGATCTGGTGCGCGGCACCGCCCATTTCCGCACCGGGCTGGACGAGGGCCGCGGGCTGGTCAAATCGTTGCGCGGCCGCGTCTCGGGGCTGTGCCAGCCGACCTATGTGCTGGACATTCCGGGCGGCCATGGCAAGGTGCCGATCGGCCCCGACCATCTGCGCGACGGGCTGGTCGAGGACTGGCGTGGGGACAGGCATCCCTATCCCCCGGTTGCCTGAGGCGGCGGTACCTGCTAAGAACCGCCGCGACCCTTCCATCCCGACAAAACACGGTTGAACATGAAGATTCAGGCCAACACCATTCGTCCGGGCATGATTCTCGAGCACAACGGCCGGCAATACGGCGTGCTCAAGATCCAGCTCATCCAGCCCGGCAAGGGCGGCGCCTTCATCCAGGTCGAGATGCGCGACATCCGCTCGGGCAACAAGACCAACGAGCGCTGGCGCACCGCCGACACCGTCGAAAAGCTGATGGTCGAGGAGAAGGAATTCACCTACCTGTTCGGCGACGACGACCACCTGACCTTCATGGACAAGGAGACCTACGAGCAGATCTCCGTCGCCCGCGACATGGTCGGTGAGCCGGCCGTCTATCTTCAGGACGGCATGGAGGTCACCATCGACTTCGTCGAGGGCGCGCCGGTCACCGTCACCCTGCCGGGCACCGTGGTGATGCAGGTGGTCGAGGCCGACCCCGTGGTGAAGGGGCAGACCGCCGCGTCGTCCTACAAGCCGGGCAAGCTGGAGAACGGCATGCGCGTGATGATCCCGCCCTTCGTCGAGGCCGGCACCCGGATCGTGGTGAACACCGTCGATTCGACCTATGTGGAACGGGCGAAGGATTGACCGCGTGACGCTTCGCTCACCGCTCATCAATGTGATGACCGCCGCCGCCCGCAAGGCGGCGCGCAATCTCGTGCGCGACTTCGGCGAGGTCGAGCAGCTTCAGATTTCCGTCAAGGGCACCAGCGACTTCGTCTCCTCGGCCGATCTCAGGGCCGAGAAGACGCTGCACGCCGAACTGAGGAAGGCCCGCCCCGGCTTCGGCTTCCTGCTCGAAGAGGGTGGAGAGTTGAAGGGCACCGACGCCAGCCACCGCTGGATCATCGATCCGCTGGACGGCACCACCAATTTCATCCACGGCATTCCGCATTTCGCCATCTCGATCGGCCTGGAACGCGATGGCGAGATCGTCGCCGGCGTGATCTACCAGCCGGTCACCGACGAGATGTTCATGTGCGAGAAGGGCGCCGGCGCCTATGTCAACGACCGCCGCCTGCGCGTCTCGGCGCGGCGGCGCCTGGACGATTCGGTGGTCACCACCGGCATTCCGCACAAGGGCCGCGCCCACCACGAGGCGTTCTTGCGCCAATTGGGCGCCGTGATGGGCGCCACCGCCGGAATCCGGCGGATGGGTTCGGCGGCGCTCGATCTGGCCTATGTGGCGGCCGGTCGCTGCGACGCCTATTGGGAAATGGACATCAAGCCCTGGGACATGGCGGCCGGCATCCTGATGGTGCGCGAGGCCGGCGGCTACGTCTCGGACCTCGACGGCGGTCGCGAGATGATGACCACCGGCGACGTGCTGGCCACCAACGACCACCTGCTCGGCCCGCTGGGCAACCTGCTTCGCGGCCAGCCCGCCACCGCCTGACGACGGCATGCGCCAATTCGGTTGTCCCATCCGGGGGCGATGGGCTACCTTGTTGGCTCAAAGCGTCCGGACAGGATGGCGGGGGGAGATGACCAGGGGCAGGATTGTCGCAGTTTTCGCGGCTACGGCGATACTCGTCGGAGGCGCGGAGGCCCGTGGCCAGCAGCGAGCCGACGCCGAGGTCAACTGGCGCGTGCTCGATCGACTGGGACCGCCATCGTCGGTTCCCAAGCTGATGCTTGAGCCGCCACCGCCATCATCCAACGAACGGATCATCCTGG
>JADGAL010000302.1 GCA_015232025.1 Alphaproteobacteria bacterium | reverse complement strand
ATTCGGTCCACGAGATGAAGGGCGACATGGGCGGAGCCGCCGCCGTGCTGGGCGCCGTGCGCGCCCTGGCGGCGCGCCGCGCGCCGGTCCATGTGGTGGGCGTGATGGCCTTGGCCGAGAACATGCCGGGCGGCGACGCCCTGCGCCCCGGCGACGTGCTGCGCTCCTACGCCGGCTGCACCGTCGAGGTGATCGACACCGACGCCGAGGGCCGGCTGGTGCTGGCCGACGCCTTGGCCTGGGCGGCCGCCGAACTGCATCCGGCGGCGCTGATCGACCTCGCCACGCTGACCGGCGCCATGATCACCACGCTGGGCCGCCACCGGGCCGGCCTGTTCGCCAACGACGAACCGCTCGCCGGTCGCCTGCTGCGCCTGGGCGAGGCCGAAGGCGAGGGCTTGTGGCGCCTTCCCCTGTCGCGCGCCGCCGACGAGGAGTTGAAATCGCCGATCGCCGATCTGCGCAACTGCGCCTGGGGTGGACCCGACGCCCTGCACGCGGCGCGCTTCCTCGAACGCTTCATCCCCGAGGGCATGCCCTGGGCGCATCTCGACATCGCGGGCGTCGCCGACTCCACCGAGGACCTGCCCTTGTCGCCCAAAGGCCCGACCGGATTCGGCGTGCGCCTGCTCGACGCGCTGGCCGACGAGTTCCCGGCATGACCCGCGTCTCGTTCTACCACCTGCAAAGACTGCCGCTGGACCAGGCACTGCCGCGCCTGCTCGAACGCATCGTCGCCCAGGGCCATCGCGTGGTGGTGCAAGCCGGCTCGCCCGAGCGGGTCGAGGCGCTGAACGCGCTGCTCTGGACCTGGAGCCCCGATTCGTGGCTGCCCCACGGCAGCGCCCGCGACGGCGACGCCGCCCTGCAACCGATCTGGCTGACCGACCAGGGCGACAATCCCAACGGCGCCGACGTGCTGATCCTGGTCGACGGCGCCAGCCCGTCGAGTTACGAACCCTACGCCCGCGCCTGCGACCTGTTCGACGGCAAGGACGAAGACGCGCTGAAGGCCGCCCGCCAACGCTGGTTGGCCTGCAAGGCGCAGGGCCACGAGCTGATCTATCTGCAACAGACCGAGCAAGGGGGCTGGGTCGAGAAGGCGCGGGGGTAGCGGGGAGGCTAAGCCGCGTATTTGCCCGCATCCGCTACTCGCGCCTGCCCCATCGTCACTAGCGTGCGCAGGATTTCTTCCACCCGGTCGGAACGCGCGCCCTTGAAGAGGCGGGCAATCGCTCTGGCGTCCGTGGGAGCGGCGAGGCCAGAGAGTGCCTCTCGGATGGCCTGCACCTGTTCCGGCAGAGTCTTGGGCCAACCCGGCTTGACGCCTTTCACGACGGCGACCGCAACCGTCGACAGCCCATCCATTTCTTGCTGAACGGCGGCGGCAAGCTCGGGCGCCTGGAAGTCCGGGCGTAGCCAACGGACTGCGCCACGCTTCTCGTCGGCGGCGCGCTCGCTGTTCAGAGCCACCAGATGCGCGAGAATACCGTCCTTTGTGAGAGTGGGCGGCCAACCATAGGCCTCGAAAACCGCCGCATCGAGGCGGTCGTGAATGTCTCTAAGAATGCTGACCAAGCCAGCCTCGTGGATGAGGCGGTCCTTGGACGAGAGCGACGCGGCGGCGCGAATCTTTTCCAAGACGTTGTACATGCCGGTCAGCGTTAGGTTGGGATTCTCCGCCTGCCGTTCCTTGCGGAACGTGTCCAACTCTTCCCCAAGGGCGCGGATTTGAGCCGTCAGATCTTCTGGTGGGGTGGGAAAAGGGAAGGGATCGAAACATACGCTCTTGTTGTACCGGGGCCGATCCTCAAGCGTTCCACCGGCGGCGTAGGCCCAAATCAAGTGGGGAGCGCTGGAGAGAATCCCGAGAGCGAAAGCATCGGAGAGAGCCATCGTAACGACCATATGGTCGGGAAGGACATCGGCGCTCACAAACTGAAAGACCCGGTGCTTGGCAGTTTCCGTTGTGGCGATATAGCGATGCACCCCAGCAAGCGCGCGGCGCAAGAGTGGACGCTCCCAGCCAAAGCGCCACCAAAGATTACGAATCGACGGGCGTCGATTTTGGTCCCGCTCTGGCTTGACGTGATCAATGACGTGCTGGAAAGCGGCAGGATTTGCCTGACGCGCTTGATCCTCGGTGAGTCCGGAGAAATCGATCACGTAGCGCGGGTGCGCCCCACGCAGCAGATCGCGGCCACCGATATAGGGGCGGATCACCTGGGCGCCATGCGCCTTCAGAGCGGCGGCGCGCTCTGGGGAAAGTATAAACCCCGCCCCATGCATGGCGGAACCCATCCCACTGACGCCGCTGTTTGCCGCAAGGGGCACTGCCAAGGTCACGTCCGTGCCAACCGAAAGATCGGCCGCTATTCGGCCACACTGTTCGGCAAAGGCTACCTCCATCTCATCGCCACCGCAGTCATGCTCCTCGCGGATGTTCAGGAGTCTCCCGTCCCTAGTCCCGAACTCGGCAACCGTCATGGCGATCCGCACGTTTGCGCCATCGGTTAGATCGGTCCACGGATGGTCGGGAATGGCGAACGCCAAGGAGATTGGCTTGGTCCTTGTCAACCAGGGTTGAACAACACGTCGGTTGAACGCCATAGATATACTATTTGTGGTGATGAAACCGAAGCGGCGTATTTTTCGAGCGGTCAGCAATTCCGCAGCTTGGTGCCACCAATACATGACCAAATCTGCCGATTCGGGAACTTCCGAGATGGTGTTGCGGACGGCATCGACATAACCGTCGCCAAGTGCCGCGCGCATTCTCTTCGTTCCAATGAAGGGTGGGTTGCCGATCACGAAAGTCGCCTTCGGCCACTTCGCTGGACGCGCGCCGATGTATTTGACCATTTCCACCTGCGCCTCATCGTCGGGCACTTCCGCACAGGTCACCGGGTTCCGCTTAGTAGTGCGGCCATCCCAACGAGTGACGGCGCGATCATGCTCGTCGCGGACGATTTCGGTACGATCCCAATCCAGGATGGCGTCGCGGTTTTGTATATTCCTGTAATCCCTCAGTACCGGCTCGGCGGGTGTGGCGCCCCCCTTGGTGCGGACGTGCCGTTGAAGGTACCCGATCCAGAGCACAAGGTCGGCGATGGCGGCGGCGCGGGGGTTGATTTCAATGCCCAGGAATTGGGCCGGTGTGATGGTGTGGCGGTCCAATTCCAACAAGTATTGCGTCTCACCCATTTTGGCCAGCACGTCCAGCACCTCGTCTTCGAGGCGCTTCATATGCTCCAGGGCCACATACAGGAAATTGCCGCTTCCGCACGCCGGGTCGAGCACGCGCACTTCGCACAGGCGACGGTGGAACGTTTGGACTTCCGAGATGGCGCCGAGCGTGTCCCCTGCCGTGGCGAGCTGCACCGCCGCGCCCATGACGTTCGTCCAGTCGTCGCGCAATGGCTCAATCACGGTGGGAAGCACTAGGCGTTCGACATAGGCGCGTGGGGTGTAATGGGCTCCCAACTTGTGACGCTCCCTGGGATCGAGGGCACGCTCCAGCAGCGTGCCGAAGATGGCCGGCTCGACATCGCGCCAGTCCGCCTTGGCCGCGTCGAGCAGCAGAGAAAGTTGGGCCTCGGTCAGGGGCAGCGCATCGACCTCCTTGAACAGACCGCCATTGAACCTCAGAACCTTGCTGCGAATTACGGTCGAATAGCCGGAACCTACATTCATTTCCTCCCACAGTCTCTTGACCAATGGAGGAAATCCCTTCGGATCCGATTCCAGGCTTTTCAGCAATTCAGTGAAGCAACCTTTGGGCAGGAGGTTGATGTCTTCCGCGAACATGGTGAATAGGCAGCGCATCAAGAACGTGGCCACCCGTTTCGCGTTATGCCCTCCAGCCTCCAGGGATTTGGCCAATTTAGCCAAGCTATCGGCGATGCCTCGCGTGACTTTGGACGAACGTCGGGTCGGGTCCAGGGCTTGCGGCTCTGTCCACACGTAGCGAAGACGTTCGCGCACGGTCTCGTCCGCCAAGTCGGCCAGCGCGATACGAAAGGACGCCGAATCGGGAAAATGAGTGTAATTCTTCCCTGTCCGCGAGAAGTCGGCGAACAGTTCAATGACGTGACCGACATCGACCACCACGAGAAACGGTGGCCAACCCTCCTCTACCGGCAGGGACTTTGCGTATCGCTCCGCCTGACCGCGGGCCGAAATCATTGCCGCATCCCACGTCCTCGTGCCGCGAAGCGCGGTGCCTTTCCTGGACTTGCCGAGCGTGAGGGCGGTGCCGCCGAATAGCGGCAATTCGCGCGGCTCGCCCCGCTCGCTGCCCTGCTTGGCTTCGAGCACGAAGCAGCCGCG
>JADGAL010000301.1 GCA_015232025.1 Alphaproteobacteria bacterium | reverse complement strand
CCTTCCAGCCTTGATTGACCAGGCCGTCGGGGCGGTGGCGGGCATATTCGACATAGCCGTCGCCGTCGCGGTCGCCATAGTGGTCGATCCAGGCCAGCGCGCGCTCGACATGCGGCCACATGGTCTCGGCGAAGGCGCGGTCGCCGGTCCGCCGGAAGTGGCGGGCGGCCAGCAGCACGAACAGCGGCGTCGAATCGGCGCTGCCGTAATAGCGGGAATAGGGCACCTCGCCCAAGGCGGCCATCTCGCCGTCACGCGCCTCGTGCAGGATCTTGCCGGGCTCGGCATCCTGTTCGGGACGCTCGGAATCGGCTTGCAGGGCGGCCAGGGTGGCCAGCACCCCGCGCGCCATGCCGGGATCCAGCCACAGAAGCTGAAGCGCGGTGATCAGCCCGTCGCGCCCGAACACCGTCGAGAACCACGGCACGCCGGCATAGGGGTAGGGACCCTCGGGCCGGCGCGTCACCAGCATGCGCAGATCGGCGCTGGAGCGGTGGATCCAGTGATTGAACTGCTCGTTGGCGGTTTCGACGACGGCGGTGTCGCCCTCCTGAAGGAGGCGGCCGACCAGCGCCTCGCGGCGCCGCGAGAACGACTCCTCGCCGGGCCGCTCGGCCATCGCCTCGCCGTCGAAGCGGACGGTGTGGAACAGCTCGATCGGGCCGCGCGGCGGCAGGCGCAGGCGGAACGAGGCGCGGTCGGCGGTCAGCGTGTCCGGCTCGTCCGAGAACTCGATGCGGGTGCTGCGCGTCACCCCGTCCAGCCCGTCATAGAACAGGGCGACCGAGCGCTCGCCCACCTCGACCCGGCGCGTTCCCTGGCGCTTGCGCAGCACGCCGCGCACCTGGAAGACGTCGACGAAGTCGGCGTCGAACAGGAACGAGATGTCGGTGTCCAGCGGCTCGTCGCCGTAATTGTGCAACCGGGTGCGGTTATACAGGGCGCCGTCTTGCAGGAACTGGCCGCGGAAGACGTGCAGCGTGCCGCGCAGCAGGACGCGCTCGTCGGCCAGCCGGATGTCGGGATTGGTCAGGTCGGCGGCCAGCAGCGCGTTGCGCTCGTGGACCGTCGAGGACAGCAGCAGGGGCCGCTGGCTGCCCAGGCGGAACTCGTGCATCGAGAGGACGCGGGTGCCCTTGTGGAACACGCCCTGCTCGCCGCCGCCCACCGAGCCCATGTCGCCGAAGCGGTCGAACACCGCGAAGGTGTCGCCCTCCTTGAGGGTCAGGGTGCTCAACGCCAGCCGCGGCGAGGTCGCCAGGATATAGGCGTGTCCCTGGTGGCGGATGACATCGCTCATGAGGCGATCACTTCGCTCGGTTTCGCGGTACACAGGGCCGCATAGATCGCCAAGTAGTCCAGGGCCATGCGGCGCGCCGAGAAGCGCTCGACGAAGTGCCGCCGCACGCCGGCCCGATCAAGCCGCGCCACCGCGTCGATCGCCGCGACGCCCTCCTCGATGGTCTCGTAGATGAAGCCGGTGATTCCGTCGTCGACGACCTCGGGCACCGAGCCGCGGCGGCGGGCGATCACCGGCGTGCCGCAGGCCATCGCCTCGATCATCGCCAGACCGAACGGTTCGGGCCAATCGACCGGAAACAGCATGGCCAGCGCGTCGCCCAGGAATCGGCCTTTCTCGGCCTCGTCGATCTCGCCCAGGAACTCGATCAGCGGGTCGTCCAGCAGGGGGCGGATCACCGTCTCGAAATATTTTCGGTCGGCCTCGTCGACCTTGGCGGCGAGCTTCAGGGGCCGGCCGGCGCGTCGGGCGATCTCGATGCCGCTGACCAGATCCTTCTCGGGGGATATGCGGCCGACGAAGGCGAGATAGCCGCCGCCGCCATCGCCGACCGGAAGAAGATCGGTGGGCAGCCCATGAAGGACGGTGCCGCGCCAAGCCGCCCAGGGCAGCGGCGTTCGCTGGGAATTCGAGATGGAGACCAGCGGAACGTCGAAGAACTCGCGGTAGAGGGGCACCAGTTCGGGCAGATCGAGCCGTCCGTGAAGCGTGGTGACCATCGGCACGTCGACCAGCCGCGACAGCGGGTAGTGCAGCGGCTCGCCGTGGAAATGGACCACGTCATAGGAATGCAGATCCTTCAGCACGCGCTCGAATTGCAGGACGTGATAGGCGTTGCCGTCGCGCACCTCGGGCCACAGGCGCAACGCCCGCTCGGAGCACGAGACCAAGCGCGCGCTGGTGACCGAATCGCCGCTGGCGTACAGCGTGACGTCGTGGCCCAGCGCCACCAGTTCCTCGGTGAGATACGAGACCACCCGCTCGGTTCCCCCATATAGGAGAGGCGGCACCGCCTCATAGAGCGGCGCGACCTGGGCTATCCGCATGGAACGGTGCTCCTTCTCGGTTATGCTCCGAGACGATTTGGGCAGGCCGCGCCACCGTGACAACGTGCGCTTCGGGGGAAGCGGGTCACCATCGGACTATGCGAATAATCGGTCAGGGCCGCGCTTTGCGCGCGTATACGCTGATCGTGGCGCCCAGGCGCAAACCGTCGATCAGGCGAAGGCAGGCCCACGACGCCGCGCCGACCAACGGCAGCACGGGTTTCAGGGCGGGAAGGCGCTTTTCGAAGGCGGTGAGGGGCAGTCGCGATACCCACTGAACCGCCTCGACCGCGAAGCCGTGGCCGGCGAGCAGCCTACCCAGGCTGCCGGGGTCGAAGAAGTTCAGATGGTCGGGCGGGCAGACGTACGGCTCGCGCTCTTGCATGACCAGCCGGAACAGGCTGCCGAAATTGGGCAGCGCGACGGCGAGCAGCCCATCCTCGGCGAGAATCCGGTGGGCCTTGGCGATCCACGCCTGGACGTCGAAGGCGTGTTCCAGGACGTGGCTCATCAGGACGACCCGGATCGAGCCCGGCGCGCACTCGAACGCCTCGAAGGAACAGGCGAGGGGCGTCACGCCGCCGATCGCTTCGGCGATGCCGCGCTCGTTCTCGGCCAGATCCAGGGCGATCACCTCGAAACCCGCCGCGCGGGCTCGCGCGGCGTAAAAGCCGTAGCCGCAGCCGACATCCAGGAACCGGCCGCCGACGCCGCCCCCGGCCAGCGCGCCGATGGTGGCCAGCATTCTGGCGGCGTCGACGGTCGAATTCGGAAACGTCCGCTCCCGCTCCAGAACGGAGCGCGCGTCGGTGGCCTCGCGGCCATGCCCGAGCCGGGCGTAGTGACGGGTCAGGACATCCAGTCCCGGCCTCGGATTCACGAAGGCGTAGCCGCATGTTCCGCAGCGGTCGATCGCGAAGGCCTGGTCGCCGGTCGTCTTGACGCGCCAGGGCCGGATCGCCGACCGGCAGACCGGGCATGTCTCGCTGCGGACCGACATCATTCCCACCCCGCGCTGGTTCGCCGCCACCAGGATAGGGCGAGTGGCGCGGCGCCGCCAGGGAAAGGGTTTGGCACTCCTTCGAGCAGAGTGCCAAATCATCTTGATTCCGCCACCCGAACCGTTGCAGAATCGCGGTTGAAAGGCGGTGCCCAGAGGGGGCCGCCCGGGGTCATGTTGCTTCGTTCGGAGGATATGACATGTCGTCTCTCGCTCTGCCCGCCCTCGCGACCGATGGCGGTCTGGTTCGGTATCTCGACGAAATCCGCCGCTTCCCGGTGCTGACCGTCGAGGAGGAGTTCATGCTCGCCAAGCGTTGGCGCGAGCATGGCGACGTTGGCGCCGCGCATCGTCTGGTGACCAGCCATCTGCGCTTGGTGGCCAAGATCGCCATGGGCTACCGGCATTACGGCCTGCCCATCTCGGACCTGATCGGCGAAGGCAATGTCGGCCTGATGCGCGCGGTCAAGAAGTTCGAGCCCGACAAGGGCTTCCGCCTGTCGACCTACGCGATGTGGTGGATCAAGGCGCAACTGCACGAATACGTGCTGGCCTCGTGGTCGATGGTCAAGATCGGCACGCTGGCCGCGCATCGCAAGCTGTTCTTCAATTTGCGTCGGCTGAAGGCCAAGCTGAGTTTGGCCGATGCGGGCGACCTCAGCCCCGAGGCGGTGCGGTCGATCGCCACCGATCTGGGCGTTCCGGTCGACGACGTGGTGATGATGAACCGGCGCATGCAGGGCCGCGACGCCTCGCTCAACACCCCGGTCTCCGAGGGCGGAGGCGAAATCCAGGACTTCCTGGTCGACGGCGCCGAGAACCAGGAGACCGTTCTGGCGGCGCGTCAGGAAAGCGGGCTGCGCCGCCGCCTGTTGGCCGCCGGCCTGGACACCCTTAACGAGCGCGAGCGCCATATCGTGACCGAACGCCACCTGACCGAGCCGGGGGCGACGCTCGAGGATCTCGGCCGCCATTACGGCATCAGCCG
>JADGAL010000300.1 GCA_015232025.1 Alphaproteobacteria bacterium | reverse complement strand
CACGCCGCCGATCACCCAGGCGATCGGGCTGGGCGTGGCGCTGGACTGGATGGGCAGTCTGGACTGGCCGGCCATCGCCCGGCACGAGCGCGCGATGACCACCCGCCTGCGCGACGGGCTGGCCGCCATGGAGGGCGTGCGCCTGCTCGGCCCCGGCGATCTGCCGATCGTGTCCTTCACCATCGCGGGCATCCACCCGCACGATCTCTGCCAAGTGCTCGACGGGTTGGGCCTCGCCCTGCGCGGCGGCCATTTCTGCGCCCAGCCGCTGCTCGCCGCCTTGGGCGCCGAATCCGCCACCCGCGCCAGCCTGGCGCTTTACAACGAGATGGATGACATCGAGGCGCTGCTCGACGGCATCGCCGAGGCGCGCCGCGTGCTGGCGTGAGCACCGCCGCCCTTTACAACGAGGACATCAAAGCCCTGGCCCGCGCCCGCATCGGCGCCGGCCGGCTCGACTCGCCCACCGCCCAAAGCTTCGCCGACAATCCATTCTGTGGCGACCGGATCGAACTCGACATCGAGGTGACCGACGGCCGCATCACCGCGCTGGCCCACCGCACGCGCGGCTGCCTATTGTGCGAAGTCGCCGCCTCGGCGATGGCGGATCAAGTCGTTGGCCGCACGCTGGCCGAGGCTCTGGCGGCGCGGCCCACTCTGGCCTGCTTCGCGCCCATCGCCGCGCATCGCAATCGCCAGGAATGCGTCACGCTTCCCTTTCGCGCGCTGACCATCGCCATCAATCACTTGGAGCCGTGACAATCCCCATCCCCGAGGAGCCTCGCCGACTCCTCGTCTCGTGGCCGCACCACGCGCGCCTCGTCCCAAAAGCCGGGATCGGTCGCCGCGCAATCGGGATCGTCGGCCAAGCCCGCTTTGATCTCCGACGGGTCCGATCGGCGAAGACGCGCCCAGTCTGTCGTTTCCGGCGATTTCACCCCCCCACCCCCGCCGCTTCCCCCGCCTTCAGCACGAAGCTCCGGTCGATGTAGTCGAGCAGCGCGGCAACACTGTGTTCGACCGAGCGGCCCAGGGTTTCGATGACCATTTCGGCGGTTTCGGGTTCCTCGTAAGGGGCCGAGACGCCGGTGAATTCGGGGATTTCGCCGCGCAGGGCGCGGGCGTACAGGCCCTTGGGGTCGCGCCGCGCGCATTCCTCGACGTCGGCCTTGATGTAGACCTCGTGGAAATTGCCGGGGCGGATGGCGCGGACGCGGTCGCGGTCGGCGCGGTAGGGCGAGATGAAGGCGGTGATGACGATGATCCCCGCCTGGGCGAACAGGTGGGCGACCTCGCCGACCCGGCGGATGTTTTCGGCGCGGTCGTCGGGGCTGAAGCCGAGATCGGCGTTGAGGCCCTGGCGGATGTTGTCGCCGTCCAGCACATAGACCTGACGGCCCTTGCGCAGAAGCTGGTGCTCGGCCTCCATGGCGATGGTGCTTTTGCCCGAGGCCGACAGGCCGGTCAGCCAGATCACGCCGCCGCGATGGCCGTTCAGCGCCCAGCGGGCCTCGAGCGGGGCGCGGTGGCCGACCGGGAACAGGTTGGTCGATTTGGGCACGCCCTGGCGGCCGGTCTCGAGGTCGGTCGCGGTGACGATGCCGCCCCCCGCCACGTCATGGCCGTCGACCAGCACGAAACGGCCGAGCCGCGGATTGTCGGCGAAGGTGTCGGCGGCGATGGTGCCGCGCAGGCGCAGCAGCACCTCGGCCACCGCGTTGCGCTCGACCTGGGTGGCGTTGGCGGCCGACAGATCCTCGACGTCGACCACCTTTTCGATGGCGGCGACCTCGGCCCACACCTCGGCGGTGGCGAGGCGCAGCCGCCAGCGCGAGCCGACGGTCAGCGGCTCGCGCGACAGCCAGAACAGATTGGCGCGCAACGCCGTGCATTCGCAAGGCGAGGCGAGGCCGTGGCTGGCGACATGGCCGCGCTCGACGAAGATGTGGTCGTCGAGCGTGATGCCGACCGACTGGCCGGCCGCCGCGCCGATCGCCGGCGCCGCTTGGTTCCAGCCCTCGATGGTCGCCACGCGGGCCGCCTTGCCCGAGGGCCAGAACACCAACTCGTCGCCGACCCGCAACCGGCCGCTCTCGATACGGCCGACCACGATGCGGCGCTCGTCGAGCTTCAGCACGTCCTGCACCGGAAAGCGCAGCGGCATGTCCGCGAGGCCCGGCTGCGGGTGGAACGAGGCCAGCGCCTCGACCAAAGCGGGGCCGTCGTTCCACGGCATCTGGTCGGCCCGCGCGGTCAGGTTGGCCCCGACATAGGCCGACAGCGGCACGACATGGGTGGCGGTCAGCCCGATGCCCTTGAGGAAACCGGCGACCTCGGCCGACACTTCGTCGAAGCGCGCTTGGGACCAGCCCACCGCGTCCATCTTGTTGACCGCCACCACGACCTGGGTCATGCCCAGCAGATGCAACAGATAGCCATGGCGGCGGGTTTGCTCGCGCACCCCCTCGACCGCGTCGACCACCAGCACGGCGGCGTCGGCGGCCGCCGCGCCGGTGATCATGTTCTTCAGGAATTCCTTGTGGCCGGGGGCGTCGATCACCACCGTCTCGCGACCCGGCGTCTTCAGGCGGATGCGGGTGGAATCGATGGTGATGCCCTGGTCGCGCTCGGCCTGCAAGGCGTCGAGCAGGAAGGCCCATTCGAACGCCACGCCGCGCTTTTCCGAGGCGGCGCGGATGGTCTCGACCCGCCCGTCGGGCAGGCTGCCGGTCTCGTGCAACAGGCGGCCGACCAGGGTGGATTTGCCATGGTCGACATGGCCGACGATGACGATGCGAAGCTGCGATTGAGTCATGGTTCGGCCCCTTACATATAGCCGTTGGCGCGCAGGCGCTCGAAGGCGTCCTCGGACTCGCGATCCTGGGCGCGGCCCGAGCGTTCCGAAACGCGGGTCCCCGACAGTTCCTCGATGATCTCGGCCACCGAGGCGGCCGGGCTTTCGATCGGCGCGGTGCAGGGCGTGCAGCCCAGCGAGCGGAAGCGCTTGCCGTCCTTGGCGAAGTACAGGCCGACCTGCGGGATGTTCTCGCGCTGGATATAGCGCCACACATCCAACTCGGTCCAGTCGAGGATCGGATGGATGCGGATGCTGCCGCCCGGCGGCACGTCGGTCTTGTACTGGTCCCAGAACTCGGGCGGCTGGTCGCGCACGTTCCACTCGGCCTGCACGCCGCGCGGGCTGAAGATGCGCTCTTTGGCGCGGGTGCCTTCCTCGTCGCGGCGGATGCCGGCGATGATGCCCTTGAAGCCGTGTTCGGCGACCACCGCCTTCAGGCCATCGGTCTTCAAGGCCTCGCAGCACGCGACGCGACCCTGATGCGGCCCCATGCCGGCCTCAAGCGCCGCCTTGTTCTGGCCGACGATCAAGGGCAGCTTCCATTCGGCGGCGAAGCGGTCGCGGAAGGCGATCATCTCGGGCATTTTGCAGCCGGTGTCGACATGCACCACCGGAAACGGCACATGGCCGAAGAAGGCCTTGCGCACCAGCCACAGGACGACGTTCGAGTCCTTGCCGATCGACCACAGCAGG
Source organism: Alphaproteobacteria bacterium (assembly GCA_015232025.1). GTDB lineage: Bacteria > Pseudomonadota > Alphaproteobacteria > Rhodospirillales > Magnetospirillaceae > JADFZP01. Next base: position 802 of record JADGAL010000300.1, on the reverse strand, counting down.
GCGACCTTTTCGATCCGGCTGAAGGCTTCGCGCAGGATGTGGAGGCTCTGGCTTTCCAGGGCGTCGAGATCGTTCATGTGCTCGTCCATTTCGTGGTGTGGATACCGCATTCCGTCTTGCCCCGCCCGGACCAGCGACCGGCCCGCACGGCGTCGCCCTCGCCCACCGGGCTGGTGCAGGGCTGACAGCCGATCGACCGGATGCCCTTGGCCACCAAGGGGTGGCGGGGCAGATCGCGCGCGACGAAGGCCGCCTCGATCCGCTCGGCGTCCCAGGTGGCGAGCGGCGACGCCTCGATGACGCCTCGCGCCCATTGTACGGTGGAGATGGTGGCGCGTTCGTTACCGTGGAACCGTTTTCGTCCGTCGATCAGCACCGTGAAGCCGGCCGCCCCCGTCTTGAGCGGCGCCACCTTCCGCAACGCGCAGCAGGCGTCCGGGTCGCGGAACCACAATTCGCCATCGCCGTCCCGGGCCGCCGCCTCGGCCGGATCGGGTCGCAGCAGCCGCAGCCCGGTCAAGCCCAACCGGGCCAGCAGCATGTCGCGATAGGCGACCGTCTCGGGGAACAGGCGGCCGGTGTCGATGGACAGGATCGGCAGGTCCGGCTTGACCCGCGCCACGAGGTCCAGCAGCACCGCCGACTCCGCCCCGAAGGACGACATCACGGCGGTGTTGCCGGGGAAGACCCGCAGCAGGGCGTGCAGCAACTCCTCGCCGTCCAGCGCGCCCAGCCAGCCGAGCAGATCTCCGCTCATAACGCCGCCGCCTTCGCCGCGAGGTCGTCGAAGCTGGCGGTCGGC
>JADGAL010000002.1:12123-40797 GCA_015232025.1 Alphaproteobacteria bacterium | reverse complement strand
TATGTCTGTACAAGGGGGCCAATGGGACCACCGTGGCAACTGATTCTTCCCGCGCAATAATTCTCCGCGATCTGGGTCTCGACAATTCCACAAGGTTTATTTTTTTTGTCGAGGACCGTGCTTCCAGAGAGTTCGCGCGCCTTTGGCTCAACAAAAACGATGCGGGGCTAGCGAACGTTTCGGAAATAATCGATGTCGGAAGTGAATCGTCTATAACATCGATTTGTAAAGCAGTCCCCGCCCCAACAAAGGACGTGCGCCTCATTGCGCTTTATGACGCCGATTCACGCAACCGGGTAATATCCGCTAAGCCGAAGCGGAATAAAGTTGACCACAAGCCAACTCATACCAAAAAATCGGGTCACTTCTCAGTCAATGGATCAAATACAATTGCCTCTTGTTTTCTGCCTGGAACTCTCTGCATAGAGGAAGAGTTTCGAGAGGCCACAGCGACAGGCATCAAGAAGCTCTCCGAATCTCTAGGGCGCACTTCGGAAAGCGTCGAGGTATGCCTGTCATCCTTGCGAGGAAAAGAGAAGCACGACTGGCTCGAAGACCTCGTAAAAATTCTAGACGTTCAATACTCAACGTTAATGCATTTTCTCTTCGAGATTTGGCTTGAGCATGGAAATAATAGAGAACTGTCCAATTCTTCATTTAGTGAGTTGAGGAGTTTCATAGACTAACGTGTGCGCATGACGATAGATAAGGACCCATGCGTGGGGGCTGTTCCGGGCTTGGCGAACGCCACCTCACCCCAACGCCGCCCGCACCCCGTCGATCACGTATTGCACCGCCAGGGCGGCCAGGACGATGCCCATCACGCGGCCGATCACGTTGGTGCCGGTGACGCCCAGCGCACGCATCAGGGTGGGGGCGGTGGACAGCAGGGTGAGCAGGATTCCCAGCACCAGGGCCAGCACGGCCAGCACCGTGGCGGCGGCCAGGGGGTCACCTTGGGCTTGGCCCATCAGCAGGACGGCCGAGGTCATGGCGCCGGGGCCGGCGATCAGGGGGAAGGCCAGGGGGAAGACGGTGATGTCTTCGCGCCGCGCCGACTCGGCGTCCTCGCTGGCGCTGATCGAGCGTAGGCCGGACTGGCGGGCGAAGATCATGTCGCTGGCCAGCAGGAACAACAAGATTCCCCCCGCCACCCGGAAGGCCGGCAGGCCGATGCCCAAGGCGTTCAGCAACGCCTCGCCCAGCAGCGCGAAGGCGTAGAGGATCGCCCCGGCCAGCAGGGTGGCGCGCCGCGCCATGCGGCGGCGTTCGGCCGGCTCGGCGCCGCGGGTCATCACCGCGAACAGCGCGGCGGTGCCCAGCGGGTCGAGGATGATGAAGAACGCCGTGAAGGCGTAGAGGGCTGTTTCCAAGGTGGGGCGGCCCCGTGGGCGGGCCGGCGACCGACGCCGCCGGCCCGACCATCGGGCCTATCGCGACTGGTCTTGCTGGTTTTGCGGCTGATCCTGCGCGCCGCTACCGCCCTGCTGGTCACGCTCGAACAGGCTGTCGCTTCCGGTCCGCGGCCCCTGGCCCTGGCCCTGCTGGCCCTGCTGGCCCTGCTGGTCCTGCTGGTCCTGGCCCTGCGGCATCTCGGCCTGCTGCGGCCCGCCGCCGACCAGCGCGAGCACCGTTTGCTGGTCCAGGCGGCCGCTGGCCTCGTAGCCCTGATCCTGCTGATACTGACGCAGGGCGGCCTGGGTCTGGGGGCCATAGATGCCGTCGACCTGACCCACCTGATAGCCCTGCTGTTGAAGCTGGGTCTGCACCGAGCGGATCAGGTCGGGAGCGACGGCGGGGCCGGCGCCCTGACGGCGGGGTTCCATGCCGGCCATCGTCTGGCTGGGCTGCGCCACTTGCGGGGGCTGCGAGAACAGGTCGTCCGGCGGGGCGACCTCCTGGCGCTGCGCCTCGATTTGCTGTTCGGCCATGATATCGGCGCGCTGGGCGGGCGGCCCCGAGGCCTCGTCGCCGCCGCCGAACATTCCGGCGCAGCCCGAGGTCAACATCAGGGCGCTCAACGCCGCCACGGACACAACGGGTTTCATCCGCAAATCCTCCTCCTTGCCAATCCAGGACCGAGGGCCTCGTCGCCTACGGACCTCACGCCCCATCAATGCCCTGGGGGCAAAGGTTGTTCCCGCGACCCTCCATGGGGGGTAGCGCGCGGGAACATGCGCGGCCGGCCCGCGTTGTCGGTTCATGCTCGATCGATTGGCCCAGGCGTGCCGAAACGCCGAACGCGGCCACCGCGCCGCCGCCCTGGCCGCCCGCGACGCCGAGGCGCGGGCCACCTTCCTGCGTCGCGCGCGCGAGCGCGCCGCCATGCTGCGCGAATTGGAGGCCCTGTCCTGGGAATTGGCGAGCGAGCGCACCGGTCGCCCCGCCGACCGAGGCGAACCGCTCGACCCCGCCGGCGCCGAGGCCGAGGCCGAGCGGGCTTACGTCGAGGCCCTGGCCGATCCCGATTTGCCGGTCCGCGCCCGGCTGCTGTTCGAGCGTCACATCTACCGCATCCGCGACGCCCGCTCGGCCTTGCGCGCCATGCCCGGCCCGCGCTGACGCCCGACAGCCGTTCCCCGAAAGAGTGACGCTAATCCCTATGAGGCCGGCGGCACCCCTTCCGATGCGTTGCCGGAAAGGCCGCCGGGGCGGATTCTCGGCGCCATGATCAAGGTCCTCATCCAGATCCCGTGCTTCAACGAGGAGCGCTCGCTTCCCGTGGCACTCGCCGCCCTGCCGCGCAGCCTGCCCGGCGTGGACGTGGTCGAATGGCTGGTCGTCGACGACGGCTCGACGGACCGCACCATGGAGGTGGCGCGCGCCCATGGCGTCGACCACGTCGTCCGATTGCCCCACAATCAGGGCCTCGCCCGCGCCTTCATGGCCGGTTTGGAGGCCTGCCTGCAACGCGGCGCCGACATCATCGTCAACACCGACGCCGACAACCAATATCGCGCCGAGGACATTCCGGCGCTGATCCAGCCGATCCTGGAGGGCTCCGCCCAGATGGTGGTGGGCGCCCGGCCGATCGAGGCGATCGAGCATTTCTCGGGCCTCAAGAAGCGGCTGCAACGCCTGGGAAGCTGGGCGGTGCGGCTGGCCAGCGGCACCGACGTGCCCGACGCGCCCAGCGGCTTCCGCGCCATCTCGCGCGAGGCGGCGATGCGGATCAACGTGTTCGGCGACTACACCTACACGCTGGAGACCATCATCCAGGCGGGCCGCAAGGGCATCCCGGTGACCTGGGTGCCCGTGCGCACCAATCCCGACCTGCGGCCCTCGCGGCTGGTCAAGAGCATCCGCAACTACGTGCTGCGCTCGATGGCCACCATCTTGCTGATCTTCATGACCTACCGGCCGGTGCAGTTCTTCGCGCTGGCCGGGGCGCTGCCCTTTTCGGGCGGGCTGCTGCTCGGCGTGCGCTGGCTGGTCTTGTTCTTCGCCGACGGCGAGCGCGCCCACGTCCCCAGCCTGGTGCTGGCCTCGGTGCTGCTGCTGATCGGGGTTCAGCTTTGGGCCTTGGGCCTGCTGGCCCACCTGTTCGCCACCAACCGCAAACTGCTGGAGGACATCCAATTGCGCGACCGCCGCGCCCAGGCCGCCAAGCCCTCGCGCATCACCGATCTGGCCGCCTGATGACCGCCCTCGACCGCCCGGCCGCCGGGCACCAGCCGCGCGACGCGCTTGGCGGGCACGCGCTGGCCGCCATCCCCCGCATCCTGACCCTTCAAGACCGCAATCCGGCCAGCCCGACCTTCGGCTGCTTCGACCGGAATTACTGGCAATACCGGATGATCGACTTCCCCTCGGGGATGGCGCAGGAGTTCGTGTGGCCGCTGGCGCTCGCCTGGTCGCTGCCGCTGCCGCGCAATCCCTGGCACCAGGCGCCGGCCGTGCGCGACTGGATCGAGGCCGGCATCCGCTTCGCGGCGCGTTCGGCCCACCCCGACGGCTCTTGCGACGACTACTATCCGTGGGAGCGGGCCACCGGGGCGGCGGCGTTCTCGCTGCTGGCCTGCGTCGAGGCGGCCGACATCATCGGGCTCGACGACGCCGAGACCCGCGGCTTCCTCGCCCGCCGCGCCGGCTGGCTGGCGTCGCACCGGGAAAGCGGCCGGCTGGCCAATCACGAGGCGCTGGTCGTGCTCGGCCTGCTGCGGCTGTCCGAGACCACCGGCGAGCCGCGCTGGCGCCAAGCCGCCGGGCCGCGTCTGCAACGCCTGCTGTCCTGGCAAAGCCCCGAGGGCTGGTTCGCCGAATACGAGGGCTGCGACCCCGGCTATCTGACCCTGACCGTCTCGCTGTTGGCGCGCATCGCCAAGATGGCGCCAGGCGCCGGGCTGGACGCGGCGCTGGACCGCGCGGCGCGCTTCGCCGCCCAGTTCTCGCATCCCGACGGAACCTATGGCGGCGAGTATGGCAGCCGCAACACCCTGAACTTCTTCCCCCACGGCTTCGAGTTGACCGGCCGCGCCAACCCCGACCTGCTGGCCGTCAACGACCGCTTCCTTCAAGCCCTGCACGAGGGCCGCGCGCCCTGCCACGACGACGACCACATCCTGGGCCATCACGCCTGGAACGTCCTGCTGGCGTGGCGCGACTGGGTGCCGCAACGCCCCGCGCCCACTCCCCATCCCGAGGGCCGCCACTGGTTCCCCCAAGCCGGCCTGTTGATCGACCGGCGCGGCGGCACCGAGTTGTACGCGGCACCCGGCAAGGGCTGCGTCTTCAAGCTGTTCCGCGACGGCCGGCTGGTGTGGTCCGACACCCAGGTCAGCCTGCGGCTGGCCGAGCGCACCGCCGTGGCCCACATGATGGGCGGCTCGACGGTCGAGATCGAAGATGACGCGGTCAAGGCGTCGGGCGAGATGTGCTGGGCGAAGGCCGCCCTGATGACTCCCGCCCGGATGGTCGCGCTGCGCCTCTTGATGATGACCCTGGGTCGGCTGTCGCCCAATCTGGTGCGGCGCCTGTTGCAGCGCCTGCTGATCGTCGGCCGCCGCCCGGCGCCCTTCACCTTCACCCGCCGCCTGTGCTGGCGCGACGGCGGCTGGGTGGTCGAGGACGCGATCCGCGGCGGTCCGTGGAGCGCCGTCACGGCGGCCGGAATCGGCGGCCACCAGACCTCGATCCATGTCGTGATGAGCCGCGTCTGGGCGGCCGAGCAGATGCAGCCCTGGGTGGACCTCACCCCCGAGGCGGCCCGCCTGGACGACGGCGCCGTCTTGCGCCTGGAGCGACGGTTGTGAGGCCGCGAGACCGCATGGATTCCCGCCTTCGCGGGAATGACGGGGGTGGGATACCAGGGGCGTCATCCCCGCGAAAGCGGGGATCCATCGTGACCATCGCAAAAGGGGAACGCCACCCGTGAAAAAGCTGATCTCCCTGGCGGTCAGCCTGGCGCTGATCGCGGTGATCTGGGCCGTGGTCGACATCCGCGCGCTGGCCGCCGCGCTGGCCCGCACCGATCCGGCCATGCTGGGGCTGGCGATCGCCATGGTGGCGCCCTTGGTGCTGGTCACCGGCTTCCGCCTGTCGCGCCTGTCGCCGCGCGGCGGCCGGCTGGGGGTGGGCGAGGCGGTGCGGCTGACGCTGGCCGCCTCGGTGCTGAACATGGTTCTACCGTCCAAGATGGGCGATCTCGCCAAGGCCTGGTTCATCGCCGATCGCGGCGGGGCGCGCGGCTCGATGGCGGTGTCGCTGGTGGTGTTCGAGAAGGCGCTGGACATGCTGGCGCTGCTCGCCTGGTGCGTGCTGGGTCTGGTGATGGCCGGCGACGGCGGGGTGCTGGCGCGCGGCGGGCTGGTCCTGGTCGGCGGCATGCTGGCGGCCGGGCTGGTGCTGCTGGGCTCGCGCCAGGTGGCGGTGGGGCTTTTGGGATTGGCGGCGCGGCTGGGGCCTAAGCGCCTGAGTCCCAAGCTGATCACGCTGGGCGAGGCGTGGAGCGAGATGCACCGCCATTTCTGGCGCCATCCGATGCCGGTGTTCGAGGCGGCGCTGATCTCGCTGGGCCTTTGGTTCCTGCATCTGTTGCAGGTCTGGATGTTCATCCTGGCGCTGGGCGGCTTCGTGCCGCTGCTCGACGCGGTGGCGCGGGCGCCTTTGGCCATCCTGGCGGGATTGATGCCGCTGACCTTCGCGGGCGTCGGCACCCGCGACGCCGCGCTGATCGTCGTCTTCGCGCCGTGGATCGACCAGGCCGGCGGCGCGGCCTTGGGCATCCTGTGCACCCTGCGCTATCTGCTGCCGGCCATGCTCGGCTTGCCCTTCCTGCACCACTACATGGCGCGCCTGCGTGGCGCGGCCCCGCCGTGAGGGTGGCGCTGGCCCTTCTGCTGGCGGTGACGCTGGCCTTCCATCTGGCGACCACGCCCCAGGGCCATGGCTGGGGCGACGATTTCGCCATGTATCTGGCGCATGCCCGCAATCTGGTCGAGGGGCGCCCTTACGCCGACACCGGCTACATCTACAATCCGCTGGCGCCGCGCATCGGGCCGGAAGCCTATCCGCCGGTGTTTCCGCTGTTGCTGACCCTGCCGGTGGCCTTGGCCGGGATCGACGTCGAGGCCGCCAAGCTGATGGTCACCGGGCTGTTCATGGCCATGCTGCTGGCCCTGTGGTGGCTGGCGCGCCAACGGCTGGAACCCCTGCCGGCGCTGCTGGTGGTGGCGGCGGCGGCCTACAGCCCGTTCCTGTGGGTGGTCCGCACCAACGTGGTGTCCGAGGTCGCCTTCACCCTGTTCACCCTGCTGGCGCTGGCCTGGTTCCCGTGGGCCGAGCGACGCAAGCTGCCCTGGCCGGCGATCGGCGTGGTGGGCGGCGCGCTGATCGCGCTGGCGCTTGGCACCCGCACGGTGGGCGCGCTGCTGCTGCCCGCCGTCGCGGCGGCGGCGCTGTGGAACACCCGCCGGCTGGGTCGTGGCGCGCTGCTGGCGCTGGGGGTCGGCGGTCTGGCCTTGCTTGGCCAGTTGGACATGTTCGGGGATTACGGCCGGGCGCTGGCCACCGGGGGCGAGGACGGCAGCGCGCCGCTCGACGTGTTAAGCCGTCTGCCGGCCCGCCTGATGCGATTGGCGGTGGGCGTCACGCAAGCCTGGGCGATGGACGGCGATGTCTGGGGCGCCATGTTGAGCGTGGCGATCTGCCTGGCCGCCGCGCTGGGCTGGCTGCGCGCCGTGCGCGAGGGACCGGGGCCGGCCGAGGCGTTCATCGCGGGTTACGGCGCGATGCTGCTGGTGGTGCCGTTCGGCGCCGATGCGCGGCGCATCATGCCGCTGATGCCGCTGATCGCGATGTATGCGGCGATGGGCCTGCTGTCGCTGCCCCGGCCGGCGGTTTGGCCGGCGTCGCTGGCGATGGTCGCCGCCTTGGCGGCCTCGTATTTCGGCAGCTACCAGACCCTGCCGGTGCGCGCCCTTGTGGGCGGCGTGGACGGCGACGAGGCGACCGGACTGTTCCGCTTCGCGCGCTCGACGCCGGTCGATTCGGTGTTCGTCTTCGACAAGGCGCGCGCCCTGGCCCTTTACACCGGACGCTCGGCGGCGGCGCCGCACGAGACCGCCGATCACGCCGCGTTCCGCAAGTGGCTGAACGAGATCGGCGCCGATTACGTGGTCCTGTCGCCCTACTCGCCGGAGAGCCTGCTCGCCTTCCTGGAACGCGAAAACCTGCCGGTCGCCTTCCACAACGCGCATTTCACCGCCTTCGCCTTCGCCGGAGAACATTCGGCGGCCCAAGCCGCCCAACCCTGACCGGGAGCGAAGCGGACATACCGCGGTATGGGGTTGGAAACCGTCCGCACCGCCCAGTCCAGCGAAGTGGACTGTTAGGATTGGGTCCATGATGGAACCAATCGCCGTTATCCCGCTTCTCGCCCTGGCCTTGCTTTGCGGATTCACGCAGTGTCGCCTGATCCGGTCGCGGCGCGTCGCGGCCGATGGCGAGGAACGCTTCCAAGCCCTGGTCGAGCGCATCCCCGACGCGGTGCTGGTCAGCGAGGACGGCCGGCTGGTCTACGCCAATCCCGCCGCCGCCGAATTGTGGGGCGTCGAGACCGGCGCGTTGGTCGGCCGCGAGATGCGGTCCCTGCTGGACGTCGCGCTTTGCGGCCAGTGCGGATCGGCCGGCTGCGATCCCTCGGGCGCCCGCCTGGAAGGCGCCGCGATGCGCCCGGACGGCGGCGTCGTGACGGTGTCGAGCGTCTGCCTGCGCGTGCGGTTCGGCGGACATCGGGCCATGCTGACCATGCTGCAAGACATCGGCGCGCGGAAGCGGAACGAGGCCGCGCTGCTCGAGGCCAAAGAGAACGCCGAACTGGCCTGCCGCGCCAAAAGCGAGTTCCTGGCCAATGTCAGCCACGAATTGCGCACCCCGCTGAACGCCGTGCTGGGATTCTCGCAGTTGATCGAATCCGAGATCTTCGGCCCGATCGGCAATCCGCGATACGTGCCCTATGTCGTGGCCATCCGAACCTCGGGAGAGCAGTTGCTGGCGGCGATCGAGGACGTGCTCGACTTGGCGCGCATCGAATCCGGCCGCACCGGCCTGATCGAGGAACCCACCGAGATCGTCGCCAAGATCGACGCCGCCCTGCGCCTGATCCGCGAGCGCGCCGAGCGCGGCCAGATCGCGCTGGCCACCGATCTCGCCGCCCGCGGCGTGCTGCGCGCCGACCGTCGCCGGGTGCTGCAGGTGCTGGTCAATCTGCTTTCCAACGCGGTGAAGTTCACCCCGCCGGGCGGCACCGTGCGCGTCGCCACCGCCTGGAGCGCCAATGGCGGCCTGGACGTGGTGATCGAGGACACCGGCATCGGCATGACGCCCGAAGACATCGCCAAGTCGCTTCAGCCCTTCGGTCAGGCGGACAGCCGGCTGGCCCGCAAATATGAAGGGGTCGGGCTGGGTCTGCCGCTGGCCCGCGGCTTCGTCGAGATGCATGGCGGCGCGCTGTCGATCGACTCGATCCCCGGCAAGGGCACCCGCGTCACGGTGTCGTTCCCGGCCGAGCGCCTGGAGCGCGCCGCGTGATGGCCAGCAGGATCAGCCCCAGCCCGACCGCCCCGACCCCCGCCAGCAGCCCGTAGGTGGCGCCGTAACCGCCCATCGGCCCGACCAGCAGGGCGAAGGCCGACGGCCCCACCAGCACGCCGCCGAAGGTGAAGAACAGCGAGGCGCCGGTCGCCCGGCTGACCTCGTCGAGCGGCGTGATGCGCGCCACCTCGGCCAGATAGACGCCGTTCCAGCCGATCGCCGACAGCCCGAACACGAACAGCAAGGCCACCACCGCGCCTTGCGGCCAGCTTGGCGCGATCCGCGCCGTGATCGCCGCCGCCCCCGCCATCACCACGGCGATCAGGGCGAGCACCGCGAGGCCGCCCAGCCGATCGGCCAGCAGCCCCCACAGCAGGCGCCCCGCCACTCCCGAGAACTGCACCACCGACATCACCGCCCCCGCCGCCACCAGGCCATAGCCGGCCTCCTCGACCAGCATGGTGACGGTGAAGGCGGTCAGGCAAAGCTGCACCACCGCGAAGGCGAAGGCGGCCAGCGACAGGAAGCGCAAGGCCGGCCGTCCCCAGATCAGCGCCAGCCCGGCCAGCGGGTTCTCGCGAAACCGCGCCGCCGGATCGCGGTCGGCGTCCCAGGCGGCGCGCCACGGCTGCAAGCCAAGCGCCAAGGCCAGACAAAGAACCGCCACCCCGGCCGGCGCCCATTGCCAGCCGAACGCCTGGGCCAAGGGCGGCGCCGCCAGCCCGGCCAGCATGCCGCCCAGCGGCACCCCGGTCTGCTTGATCGAGAAGATCAGATTGCGATTGCGCGGCCCCGCCGCGCGGGCCAGCAGCAACGACGAGGCCGGGTTGACCAGCCCGTAACCCAGCCCGGTCAGCAGCGCCGCCGCCGCCAGGACCGGCAGCCAAGCCACGCCGGCCAGACCCATCCCCAAGGCCCCCAGCGTCAACGCCGCCTGACTGATCCGCGTCGCCCCGAAACGGCGCACCATCGGCCCGCCCATCAGCGTGCTGACCATCGCCCCGCCATAGACCAGACTGACCCACCAGCCGACCAGCGCGGCGGGCACCCCCAGCGCCCCCGCCACCTTGGGCGCGATGGCGGGCAGCGCCAGACAGGCCAGCGACAAGACCACCTGCACGGCGGTGGTGGCGACGAGAAGGAGGGCGGTGTTCACGCGAACGAAACTGAGCCCGGCGCCGCGCGCCGTCAAGCGGAGCCCGAGCGGCCGCCGGGTTCCGCATCCAAAGTCCCGGTTGAAAGCCGCCGGAGTTTCTTTAGGGTGATACGCGATTGGGTCGCGATGGAGGGGGGAGGCATGGGAGGCGGCGCGTTTTGGGATTCGACCATCCTATGGCTGACCGTTGTTCCGCTCCTGGTGTTCGGGGCGCTGGTGGCGTTGACCAGGGGCGCCTTCCACATGGCGGGCAAACGCGTCGGATGGGGGCGCTGCGCGATCTATGTGGTGGGCGCCTTCATAGGCTTGCAAGTAATCGCCTTGGTCGCGGACGCGATATTGCCGTAGCATCACCGAAACGCCCCCACGTCCACCAGAACCAGGTATTCGCCCTGGCTGTACACCCTGGCCCAGTCGCCATCGCGCAGGCTGTTGGCTGGGCTGTAATCGGAGTAATCGCGAGGATAGTGGGCGTAGAAGCGGTCGCCGACGTTGAAGTAACCGCCCCATCGCGGCGCCGTCCACCGACCTCCCGAGGAAAGCTTGTGAACCGGCTCCACGCCGTGGACCCAGCCTTCCACCACGGTGCAGGCGCCGCTCCGGCATTGCGCCACCAAGGCTTCGGCCCGCTGGCGTTCATCGTGCTCCACCCAGGCCATGACGGCGGTGGCAAGCACGAACACCAGCGCGAGAGGCCGCACCGCCTCGGCCAGAGTGGCCGGGAGGCGGCCGCGCAGCGAGGCGGGCGCCAGCGCCGCCGCCCCGAAGGCCAGCGCGATACCCCCCAACAGGTAGAGCTGCGAGACCAGCCGCGCTTCTTCACGCAGGTCGAAGATGACCATCGCCGATGTCTTCCCCAAGGAATGTCCGAAGGTACACCGGTCCGCCAGTTCAGGGTAGGGCTTCCCACGCCGGGCGGTGGAAGGCGCAGCGGACGGCCAGCTCTGGCGGGGACAGCACCTCGACCTGATCGCCCCAACAGTAAAGGTGCCAAGCCATCTCCAGCAATCCACCCGCTCGGAACCGCACGATCAGGCCGCCGTCGGGCTGATCCTGCAATGTCTGGCTGGGATGGAACACAAATTCGCGGGCCTGGACCGCGGCGCGGGGCGTGAACCGCCAGACGACATCGCACGGCTCCTCCTGCCACACGCCAAAGGATCGCTCGGCGAAGTCCGCCAGCGAAAAATCCGGCGGTCGGACAAAGGTCGCGTTGGTGATCACGATTTCGGCGATGCCGGACAGACAGAAGGTCTTGGGTCGCCCCGGCTCGTCGGCCGAAGCCGCGACGAGGTAGTGGCGATGCCCGTACAGAAACCCGTAGGGTCGGACGCGGCGCCGCTTCGCTTCCGGGTCGCGGTGCCCGTTATAGAGCATCGAAACCTCGGCCGAGGCCTTGATCGCCCGCCGCAACGCATTCAGCACATCCTTGTCGACGCGCGGTTTCGGACCCGGCTCCATCGCGATGCCCTCGGCCTCCACGAGCGCTTCATGATCGGGGGCCAGGCGGCGCGACACCTCGGGCCGCAACACGGTGCGCAGCTTCGCGGCGACGCTTTCGAGCGAACGCGCCTGAATGTCCCGATTGTCGCGGCGCAGGGCGAGCGCCGCGGCGTCCAAATCCGCCAGTTCCTCCGCGCTGAACGAGACAAGCCGCTGGGTCGTCGCGGGGGGAATGCGCCAGCGCTTGATCCGCTGGTCCGAGGTGACCTCGTCGGTCTGCGGAAAGACCCGCATGACCGCGTCGCGCATGCGCTGGGCCGTCCGGATGCTGACCGCGAAGCGATCCGCGATGTCGCGCAAGGACAGACCTTCGGCCGAGGATTGCATGTCGAAGGCCAGTTGCAGAAGCTGTTCCGCCTTCTCGAACCGCATCGCCTCGCCTCGGAGTATCAAATCCGGGTGGATTTTACCTCCGGGGAAGCGTCGACGCGACCGCTTTTGTCGCATAGGGGTGGTAACCCTTGATCCGACAAACCGGAGCGAGCGATGACGATGCTGAAGGAAGGAATTGGCGCAAGCCGCCGCGGCGTTCTGCGCGGGCTGGCGGCCAGTGGTCTGGCGCTGCTGGCCCCAAGCCCCGCCCGTGCGGTTCCCGCGCCCCGCCTGTTCATGCAGGAGACGCATGTCGCGGGCACGGCCTACTACAGGGCGGTCGACCTCGCGGCGAGCCTCGCCCCAGGCCAGACGCTGGTCCTGCGACGCCAGCCGGACAATCCCCACGACCCGCTGGCCATCGAGGTCTTGACGGCGTCCGGTGACAAGCTGGGCTACGTCCCCCGCGCCGCCAACCCGCCCTACGCCCGCCTGATGGACGCCGGCCACATCGTCAACGCCCGCATCGCGGCGGTGCGGCCGGACAAGTGGGACTTGGTGCGGATGGAGATCGATTTGGAGGGGATGGGGTGATGCTGGCGGCAGGCCGTCGACGGAGGTGGTCAAGGAGGGATGACTTGAAGTGTACGCCTGCGAGGCGTACATTTGAACAGGTCGATCGGAGCCGCCCATGCCAAAAGCCGCCCAGCGCCAGGAGCGCATCAGCATCCGCCTCAGCCCGCAGGCAAAGCGGAAGCTGGAGCGGGCCGCAGCCTATTCGGACAAGACGCTGACGGATTTCGTCGTCGATGTCGCCCTGAAAACGGCCGACGCCGTCGTGCGCGAGAATGAAGTCATCTCACTCACGGCGGACGAATGGGAACGGTTCCAGCGCATGTTGCTCGATCCGCCCGAGCCCAACGAGGCGCTGCGAAAGGCGCTTGAAGAGCATTCGCGAATCGTGACCTCGTGAGCTTCGGCGCTGCGACCATTCGGATCGAGCCGCTGGCCCCGCGCCACGACCGAACGGCGTTTCGCTGTGGCGACGATTCCCTTGACCGCTACATCCGCGAACAGGCCGGCCAAGACGTCCGGCGCGGAACGGCCCGCATCTTCGTCGCCGTGGCGTGCGACCAACCGGAACGGGTGCTCGGCTTCTTCACCCTGAGCGCCGCCGCCGTGGTGCCATCCGATCTGCCGCCCGAGATGGAAAGACGCCTGCCGCGCCACCCGATCCCGGCCGCATTGGTCGGGCGCCTCGCCATCGACCGCTCGGTCGGCCGTCGAGGATTGGGGAGCGTGCTGCTCGCCGACGCGGTCAAGAAGACCAAATTCGCCGCCGCGACCGTCGCCATGTCGGTGATCGTCGTCGATCCCATCGATGAGACGGCGCGGGCGTTCTACGCCGCATTCGGGTTTCGCTCGCTGCTCGGGCCGCAAAGGCGGATGTTTCTGCCGATTCCATGATGAAGCGTTACTCCGCCGGTTGCACGGGAGGCAAGGACCTTGCGCACCGCCGCGCGCGAGGCCACCATCGGCTGATGCGCGCGCCGGACCCCGATCTCGCGATTCACAACATCGTCAACTGCGCCCTGCCCCGGCCGGTGCCGGTCGAGGCGTTGGTTGACGCGTTGCGCCGGGGCGAGCCGGGGGAGGTGCCGGGTTTCGCGCTGGAAATCCTGTTCTCCGAAGTGCCGGCCGAGATGCTGGACCGCTTCGCGGCGGCGCATGCCATTCCACTGGCCGGCATCAAGAGGCTTTACGAGCGGCTGAAGCGCGAGAGGGGGTTCGGCAACGATGACCTCGATTCCTGGCTGGATTGATCTTCTCGACGCCGCGCTGACGGTGATCGCCGAGGCGGAACGGCTGGCCGGACGGCCGATCGAATGGACCCTGGGCGGCGGCACCGCGATCATGGTCGCGCATGCCCATCGCCTGAGCCGCGATGTCGATCTGTTCCTGCACGAGGCGCAAATGCTGCCGATGCTGTCGCCCCGCCTGAACGACGGCGCGGCGGCCTTGACCGAGGTCTATGGCGAAAGCGCCTCGGCGGTGCGGCTGGAACTCGGGCCGGGCGAGATCGATTTCATCCTGGCGCCGGACCTGACCGGCCTGCCCGCCCCGCCTTGTCTGGTGCATGGTCGAAGGGTGGCGCTGCAACATCCGATCGAGATCGTGGCGAAGAAGGGGTTCTACCGCGCCGCCGGCTTCACGTTGCGCGACGCCTTCGACATGGCGGTGGTGCTCGATCGCCATCCGGCCGAGCATCCCGCGCTGGCGCGGGTGCTGACGTCGAAGGCCGACGTGCTGGCCCGCCGGTTGGCGGTGATCGCCGAGCGGCGCGCCGAGATGCCCGGCGCGGTGACGCCGCTGCCGGGTTTCGAGGACTACCTGACCACGGCGCCCGACATCTGCCGGGCGTTCGTGGCCAGTCTTTAGCTACTCCGCCGGCCCGCCCTCCTCGGCCAGAGGCGCGGCGCGGCGCAAGGCGCGCTCGCGCCAGAAGCGCCGCGCGTTGATGCGCAGCATCAGGGCGGCGGGGGTGACGAACAGGGTCAGGATGGTGGCGAAGGCCAGACCGAAGGCCACCGCGACGGCCAGTTGGGTCCACCACTGGGTCGAGGGGCCGCCAACCGTGATTTCGCGCGTCACGAAATCGATGCTGACCCCGAACACCATCGGAATCAGGCCGAGAATGGTCGTGACGGTGGTCAGCATCACCGGGCGCAGGCGTTGCGCGCCGGTGCGCAGGATGGCCTGGATGTCGTCGCCCTCCAGCTTCAGGCGGTCGTAGGTGTCGATCAGGACGATGTTGTTGTTGACCACGATGCCGGCCAGCGAGATCACGCCGATGCCGCTCATGATGATGCCGAAGGGCTGGCCGACGATCAGAAGCCCCAGCATGACGCCCAGCGTCGACATGATCACCGCGCTGAGTATCAGGAAGCTGGAATAGAAGCTGTTGAACTGGGTGACCAGGATCAGCGCGATCATGAACAGCGCCACGGTGAAGGCCTTGCCCAGGAAATCCTGGCTTTTCTTCTGCTCCTCGTCCTCGCCCTTGAAGGTCCAGTCGATCCCGGCCGGAAGGTCGAGCGTCCGCATGCCGGCGCGGATCGCTTGGACCTTGTCGTCGGGCAGCACGCCGGGCGCCACGTCGGCCTTGACGGTCTCGACGCGCTGGCCGTCGACCCGGCGCAACTGGCCGACCTTGGGGCGGGCCGCGATCTCGACGAAATTGCCCATCGGAACCGGGCCGGCTTCGGCCGGCACGCGCAGCCGGCGCAGCTGTTCGAGGTTTCGGTATTCCTGGGGAAAACGGGCCACGATGTCGACCTCGTCGGTCGAATCGTCGGGTCGATAATCGGCGAATTTCAGGCCCTTGGTGACCAGCTTGACGACGTCGCCGATCGCCGTCACGTCGGCGCCGTATTTGGCGGCCTGGGCGCGGTCGACCACGAATTCCCACTGGATGCCGGGCACCGCGCGGCTGTCTTCGACGTCGGCCAGACCGGGCGTGGCGTCGAACAGGGCGCGCACCTTGGGCGTCGCCGCCTCCAACAGCGCGGGATCGCGCGCCGAAAGCTGCACCTGCACCGGCTTGCCGACCGGCGGGCCGGCCTCGGGCTTGCGCACCTCGATCACCAGGCCGGGCAGGTCGGCGGTGCGCGCCCGCACCTCGGCCAGGATGGCGCTTCCCTTGGGGCGGGCGCGCCAATCGGCCAGTTCGAGTTGGATCAGACCGATCACGTCCTCGGCCAAATCCTGGCCCGAGCCGGTGATCAAACCCGAGCGGGCATAGACGGTGTCGATGCCCTGGATGCCCAGGATGCGGCTTTCCACCTGCCGCAGCAGATCGTCCTTTTCATGGACCGAGAGGTTGCCGCGCGCATGCACCTGCACGATGGCCTGTTCGGGCTCGACGTCGGGGAAGAACTCGACCCCCCGGCCGAAGGCGCCATAGGCCACCTGCACGGCGATCAGCGAGGCGACCGCCCCCAGCACCACCTTGCCCGGATGGGCCAGGGCAAGGCGCAGCAGGCGCACATAGACGCCGGTATAGCCGGGCACGTTGGACAAGTCGCCGGTTTCGCCCGCGGTGATGGCGCGCATGCTGGAGGCGTCGGCGGTGCCCGGCGCGCCCATGATGGCGCCTAGGCAGGGCACGAAGACCAGGGCCATCAGCAACGAGGCCGACAGCGTGGCCAGCAGGGTGATCGGCAGATATTTCATGAATTGGCCGACCGTGCCGGTCCAGAACAGCAGCGGCAGGAAGGCGGCCAGCGTGGTCAGCGTCGACGAGATCACCGGCCAGGCCATGCGCTGCCCGGCATGGATATAGGCCTCGCGGCGCGGCACGCCCTCGATCATCTTGCGGTCGGCCAGTTCGGTGACCACGATGGCGCCATCGACCAGCATGCCGGCCGCCAGGATCAGCGAGAACAGCACCACCATGTTGATGGTCAGGCCCAGCGCCGCCAGCACCAGGAACCCCATCAGGAACGAGCCGGGAATGGCCAGTCCGACCAGCCCGCCGGTACGCACCCCCAAGGCGCCCACCACCACCACCAGAACCAGCACGATCGAGCTGATCACGTTGTTCTGAAGGTCGGTCAGCATGTTCTTGATCTCGACCGACTGGTCCTGCATGAAGGCGACGCGCACATTGGGCGGCCACGCGGCGCTTTCGCGGGCGACCACGGCGCGCACCTTGTCGACCGTCTCGATGATGTTGGTGCCGATCCGCTTCGACACCTGAAGCGCGATGGCCGGGCGGCCGTCGACCCGCGCGAAGCCCTCGGGATCGGCGAAGGCGCGCCGTCCCTCGGCGACGTCGCGCAGCCTGACCACCGCGTCGTCGCGCACCTTGACCGGCAGGTCCAGCACCTCGTTCACGTCGGCCAGCAGGCCGGGCACCTTGATCGCGAAGCGACCCCGGCCGGTGTCCAGCGCGCCGGCCGCCACCACCCGGTTCGAGCGCGACACGAACGACACCAGGTCGAGCGCGTTCAGGCCATAGCTTTCCAGCCGCGCCGGGTCGATCAGGATTTCGACCCGCTCGTCGCGCTCGCCCGCGATGTCGACCTCGAGCACCGAATCGATGCCCTCCAACTCGCGTTCCAGCTTGCGCGCCAGCCCCAGCAGGGCGCGCTCGGGCACCTCGCCCGACAGCGCCACGACGATGATCGGGAATAGGCTGATATTGACTTCCTTGACCACCGGGTCGTCGGCGTCCTCGGGCAGTTCGCCCTTGGCGAGGTCGACGCGCTCGCGCACGTCGCTCAACGCCTGATCGGGATCGAAGCCGGCCTCGAACTCCAACAGCACGTTGGCGCCGCCCTCATAGGCGGTCGAGCGCATCTCCTTGACGCCCTCGATGCCGCGCAACTCCTGCTCCATCGGCCGGACCAGCAGGCGTTCGGCGTCGCCCGGCGAGATGCCGGTGTGGTTCATGGCGACGTACAGGATGGGGATCGGAACGTCCGGCGCGGCCTCCTTGGGGATGCCGTTGTAGGCCGACACGCCGCCGATCAGGATCATCGCCAAAAGGCTCAGCACCACCCGCGCATGATCGGTCGCGGCCCGGATGAGGGTATTCATTTCACCTGATCCTCGGGCACCGGGCGAACCGTTTGGCCGGCCTTCACCCAGTCCTGGCCGACCGTGATCAAGGTCGCGGTGGGCGGCAGCCCCGCCAGCCACAGGCCCTCGGGGCCGTGGCCGATCACCTGGACCGGCGCGAAGGCGACCACGCCCTCGGCGTCGACCGTCTTGACCCCCACCCGCCCGGCATCGTCGAGCGCCAGCACGGCCGGCGACACCAGATGGGCCGGCGTGACCAGCGCGGGCAGGCGCAACTCGGCGGTGACGCCCGAGGGAATGCCCAGCGGATTGGCGGCCTCGATCCACACCTCGAAGGTGCGGGTGCCGGCGCGGGCGGTCGGCGACACATAGGCGACCTTGCCGGCCAGGGTTTGGCCGGTGACCAGCCGCGCCGTCGCCTCGGCGCCGGGCGACAAGGCCATCACGTCGCGCTCGGAGACGTCAGCCGCCACCAGCAGCGGATCGAGATCGACGATGGTGCCGGCCATTCCGCCGGGCTGCAACACGTCGCCCAATTGCACCGGCCGGGTCGCCAGCACGCCCGCGAAGGGCGCGCGGATGGTGGTGCGCTCGATGTCCAAGCGGATCTCGGCCATATGGGCGCGCGCCTCGTCCAACTCGGCCTGGGCCTCGGCGAGGCGCACCCGCGAGGCGTATTCCTTGGCCGCCAGACTGGAGGCCGCCTCGAATTGCAGGGCGCGGCGTTCGACGGCGGCGCGGGCCTCGGCCAGATGCGCCTCGCGGTCGTCCTTCTCCAGCCGCAGGATCGGCTGGCCGGCCACCACGGGGGCGCCTTCGGCCACCGCGATCTCGGCGACGCGGCCGGTGGTTTCGCTGCGCAAGGTGACGGTGCGCGAGGCGCGGGTGGCGCCCTGCACGACGACCTCGGCGGTCTTGGGCGTGGCCTCGATGGCCCGCACCCGCACCTGGGCGAGCGGCGGCTCGGCCGGGGCCGCGGCGTTCTTGGGCGGCGGCGCGACCGCCCCGCCGAACTGGCCCGAGGCCAGCCAAGCGCCCACCGCCAGCAAGACGGCCAGCGCGATCACCATCGACGATCTCATGATTGCCCCTCTTCGTCCGAGCCGGGCAGCGCCGCCCAGACGGGTGTGAATCCGCGCCCCGACAGGCGGCCGATGACATGATGCAGCAGGCGCTTCAGCGCCTCGACCTCGGCCTCGGGCAGCCCCTCGACCGCCATGTCGTGGACCGCGATGGCGTCGGGAATCAGCGCGTCGCGCAACGCCAGGCCGCGCGGCGACAGGCGCACGATCACCTCGCGCCGGTCCCGCGGATTGCGGGTCCGCGTCACCAGGCCGTCGCGCTCCATGCGGTCCAGCGTGCGGGTCAGCGTGGCCGGCTCGACCGCCACCCGCCGCCCCAGATCGCCCTGCGACAGCCCGTCCTCCTGCCACAGCCGCATCAGGATCGGCCAATGGGCCAGCGCCGAGCCCTGCAACTGCATCCGCTCGTGCATCGCCCGCCCGAGCAGGCGGGCCGACATGCTGAGCAGATAGCCCAGGCTTTCTTCCAGGAGGTAATCGCGGGCGTCCGTGGGCGCGCTCATGCGCAAAGCCTTACCATGCTGATAGTCAGCATGCTAAGTATTCGATTGGGGCGAAGGACGCAACCATCCGCTCGTCATGGCTGGGATGCGCCTTTACCCGCAGTGCAACGACTGCCAAACTGTGACGGTGATGCGCCAATACAGCCGTAGGATGAGCTTCGCATGCTCGACGAAACGACGCTTGAGACCACCAACCCCCTCGGCACATTGCGCAGTCTGCATGCCAAGCGCTTCACCGTGTTCGGCGACGAATCGCGCGGCCTCTGCGCGGGCCACGCAAAGCGGGCATCGATACGTCGTTAAGGCCGCTCGAACAAGCCATGGGCGGCCACCTGGAAGCGGACCCTCGCGGGCGGCTTTACCTCAATTTCGATGGTGGGGGGAAAATCGAGGCTCCGCTGGTGTCCGAGGGATATCGCAAGCTCGCCACGCTCGCCTACCTCATCCAAAATGGGTCCCTGGCGCTCCATGGTTCACTGTTCTGGGACGAGCCGGAAGCCAATCTCAACCCCCGCCTGATGGGACCTTTGGCCGACACGCTGGTCCAACTGGCCGCCGATGGCGTGCAGATCTTCATCGCCACGCACAGCCTGTTCATGATGCGCGAGATCCAACTGCGGCTTGATCGGTCGAAGGCGGACGGGCCGGCCATTCCAGTCCGGTACTTTTCTCTTCTGCGCAAGGACGGCGGCATTGCCGTCGAAGCGGCGGACGATGTCGACGACCTGAGCATGATCGCCGTGCTGGAAGCCGCCCTGGCGCAGGATGATGCCATGGAGCACCGCTACTGGGAGAGCCGCGCGTGATCGAGGTCGTCGGACGATTGGAGCGCGGAAAAATACGCAGGCCAACGGGTTCGTGGAACTGAAGTGCAGGATCGACGACACCAAACGGGTGGTGCGACGGGGATGAAACATTGCGACCTTTTTGTAATTATGCCTTCGGGGAAACAGGGCGTAAAATCGAGGTGATTTTATTTGTCGAGGAGGATGTGGAACGGGCCAATACTGTCAGAGGCCGGGCTGTTGAAGCCGTTCAACATACGTTGCCACGTCCAGCGGCGCCACACTCTTCCACGCAACTCGCCTTGGCTGGTGCGGAACGCGCCCCAAACCTGATCACGTCGGCGCCGCCGCCTCGACGGCCTCGGGAAGGGTGAAGAAGAAGGTGGCGCCGCGACCCGACTGGGATTCGATCCAGATGCGGCCGCCATGGCGTTCGACGATGCGCTTGCAGATGGCGAGCCCCATGCCCGAGCCCGCGAAGCGGTCGCGGGTGTGCAGGCGCTGGAAGATCATGAAGATGCGCTCGTGATAGTCCGAATCGATGCCGATGCCGTTGTCGGACACCGCGAAGACCCGATCATGGCCCGAGCGCTGGGCGGTGACGCGAATCTCGGGGCGCACGCCCGGGCGGCGGTACAGCAGCGCGTTGCCCAGCAGATGGCGGAACAGAAGCTCAAGCTGCGACGGCTCGGCCCACACCAGGGGCAGCGGGTCGACCTCGATGCGGGCGCCGCTCTCCTCGATGGTCTCGCGGGCGGCCTCGATGACGCGACCCACGACTTGGCGCGAATCGACGGCGCGCGGCGGCTCGGCCGCGCGGTCGACCAGCGAATAGGCGAGCAGATCGGCGATCTGGCCTTGGATGCGCGTCGCCCCCTCGACCGCGAAATGCAGGTAGTCGCGGGCCGTGTCGTCCAGCTTTTCGCCGTAGCGGCGCTCCAGCAACTGCACATAGATGGCGATCATGCGCAGCGGTTCCTGAAGATCGTGCGAGGCGGCGAAGGCGAATTGCTCGAGGTCTTCGTTCGAGCGTTCCAGTTCCCGCACCATGCGGCGCAGTTCCTGGGCGACGCGTCGGCTTTCGGTGACGTCGATATAGATGCCGACCACGCCGCCATCGGTGGTGCGCCGCTCGCGGATCTCGACGCTGCGGCCGGGCAGTTCCCAGTCGAGCGGCCGGCCGTCGGGATTGCGGTGGGCGCCCAGCCGGTCGGCGAGGCGCCGCTCGACCGCCTGACGATCCGAGGCGCCGTCGGGATCGAGGCGCAGCACGTCGCGGACCAGGTCGGGGAAGCGCGCGCCCGGCGTGACGCTTTCGGCCAAGCCGGGCACCATGGCGCGATACTTGCCGTTGCACAGCACCAGCCGGTCTTCGGAATCCCACAACGCGAACGCGTCGCCAATGCTTTCGATGCCGTCGAGAAGCTGGGACCGGGCGCGCTCGACCTCGTCCAGCACGGTGTCGAAGGCGGCGGCCAGTTCGCCGACCTCGTCCCGCCGCGCGATGTTGAGGCGCCGGCCCAAATCGCCCGAGGCGCGCAGCGCGGCGACTTGGCGGGTCAGCCGGGCCAAGGGCCGGGTGACGCCGAAGCGCACCGCCAGCAGCATCAAGGCCAGCATGGCCAAGGAGGCCGAGGCGGCCAAGGCCAGGGCGGTTTCGGCGTCGTCGGCGACCGACTGGATCAGGGTGCGCGGAATCTCGGCGCGCAGCACGGCGACCGGCCGCCCGCCGATGTCGTCGAGCCGCAGATGGGCCGCGCGGTTGTCGCCTTCGGCCGGCCCGAGCGCCAGCCCATCGGCCAGGGCGAGGCTGGTCATCGGGTCGTCCGCGGTGGTCGGCGACAGTTCGATGTCGAGTTGAACGAGATCGGCAAGGCGTTCGAGCACCGCGCCTTCGAGCAGGCGGCCCATCACCAGCGTGCCGCGCGACGGCGTCTCGCCCAGCGAGGTCAGGATGGGATGGGACGAGACGACCATCGGCCCGCCCGGCGTGGCGATCAGCCCCACCACCGGCTCGCGGTCGTTCGGCCCGCGCAGCAGGGGATCGCCGGGAGCCAAGCCCTCGGCCATCGCCTCGGGTGGCTCGGTGCGGCTCCAAACCGCCGTCCCATCGAGGCCCAGTATGGCCATGTGGTGGAGTTGCAAGGTGTCGAGAAGCTTGGGAGTGAGATTCACGGTGCGGAACTGCTCGTTGCCGTCGAGCACAAACGCATAGGTGTCGTCCCATGCCGCCCAGTCCGCGCTGGTGGTGCGCAAGGCTTCGCTCTCGCGCCGCACGGTTTCCGTAATGCGGCGCAAGTTGCGGTGGACGTCCTGTTCTTCCGCGGCCTTCAGCCCTGGGCGCACGATCAGCGCCATGACCAGAACGAAGGCCAGGGCGAGCCCCGCGGCCGTTATGGTCACCATCAACGCCAGCCGTTTTTCCAGCGACATCGGGCTGCCTATCCATTCGCCATTGCGCGCCAACACTAACCCAGCCGATCCCTGGCGCCTAGCCCATCCGTACAGTGCGATTGGTGCGACTTGTGATATCCAGGACTTTATTGTAAACCGCATCCGGACTATCCTTTCGATGCGATCCATTCTCCTCAAGGGGCGAAACGACATGCGTATCTTCACAGCGACGGCGGCGGCGGGGCTGCTTATCGGCCTGTCCACGGCCGCGATGGCCGAGGTCTATGTCGGCGCCCAAACCGGCCTCAACATGGCGGCCGACGCGGACGCCGACGCGACCGGCGTCAACCGCTCGATCGAACATGACCTGGGCTGGGGCGTGCTGGGCCAGCTTGGCGTCGGCCTTGGCCAGTTCCGCCTGGAGGCCGAAGTGGGCTGGCGCGACAACGGCGTGGGCGACGTCAACGGCCTCTCGGCCGACGGCAACATGCAGGCCCTGTCCTTGATGGGGAACGCCTATTTCGACATTCCCACCAGCGGCCCGATCACGCCTTATGTCGGCGCCGGCCTGGGCGTTGCGCAGGTGACCGCCGACAATGTGCGCCAGGGCGCCGCCGCGGTGATCGACGACGAGGCCTCGGGCCTCGCCTATCAGGGCATCGTCGGCGCCGCGTGGAAGCTGAACCAGAACCTCTCGCTGAAGGCGGACTACCGCTACTTCGCCACCGAGGATCTGGACATGAACGACGCCGCCGGCCGGTCCACCGAGGTGAGCTACGACGCCCACAGCATCATGGTCGGCTTCTCCTGGCGCTTCGCCGAGCCGCCGCCGAAGCCGGTCGAGCAGGCCAAGGCCCCGCCCCCGGCGCCGCCCAAGCCCGCGCCGCAACCGACCTTGCGCAACTTCATGGTGTTCTTCGACTGGGACAAGGCCGACATCACCGCCGAGGCGCGCGAGATCATCGCCCAGGCCGCCGCCACCGCCAAGCGGGGCGGGCTGGCCCGCCTCGAACTGAGCGGCCACGCCGACCGCTCGGGCGCCGAGCCCTACAATCTCAAGCTTTCGCAGCGTCGCGCCGAGAATGTGCGCGCCGCCCTGGCCCAGGCCGGCATCGGCCCCGACACCATCTCGGTGGTCGCCAAGGGCGAATCCGCCCCGCTGGTGCCCACCCCGGACGGCGTGCGCGAGCCGCAGAACCGCCGGGTCGAGATCGTCCTGCCGCAGTAAATCTTCGGCCCCCCTCGGGCCGGTTCGTCTCGGACGCCCTTCCCTTCGCGGGGAAGGGCGTTCGCGTTTCAATCGACCCGATACGCGCCCGTGACGGTCAGCGCGAAGCTTCCGACGCTGGCCTCGACCGCGCCCTTGGGGGCGAGCGCCGACAACTCGTCGCGCGGGCTTTCAAGGAAGCGCAGGCTGGCCTCGCCGGCCGAAAGCGGGCCGGCCACCGGATTTTCGACCTTGGCGCGCACCAGGGCCATGGCGCCCGACGTGACTTCGCCCACGATGCTGGGAGCGGCCACCACGCCGAAGGTGGGCAAGCCCAGGAATCCCAGCCGCCGGCCCTCGCCGCCGGTCAGCGTCACCGCCGCCTCGGCCAGCCGGCGGTCCTTGACGGCCAGACTGGCGCCCAGCCGCGTTCCCGCCACCCGCCGCGCCGCCGCCGGGTGGTCAAGGTCGTAGGAGCGGGTCATCCACACCTGCCCCAGCTTCTTCGGCCAGCCTTGCAGCCAGCCGCGCGCCATCGAGATGTCCTGGTCGACATAGATGAACGGGCAATACAGGACCGCCGCGCCGTCGCGCTCGGCCTCGATCAGGACGAAGAATTCCTTGTACTGCGCATAGATCGGATCAAGCAGTTCCCAGCCGTCGGTGGTCGCCTGCCAGTCGCAAAAATGACCGTAAGCCCGGCCCGTGGCCTTGCCGAAGCCGGCCGGCAACAGCGGGTTCGCCGCGCCCGCGTCGACCGCGAAGGCCAGCGACAGCACCGTGCCGGCGTAATGCCAGGGCGGCGGCGGAACCAGGGCCGAGCGTCCACTCGGCGTATGGGGCGGGGTGAAGCCTTCCAGCACGGTCGAACCCTCCGGTCGAAATTCGGATGCGCATCATGCCACGCGAAGGGCGCGGGAACCACACGGCCCAACGCACGTTTCCCCAGTTGAACGTTCAGTCACCAGGAGGAAACATGCTCAAACCATTCGGAGCGGCTTTGGTCGCCGCGCTGACGCTCGCCGCCGGCGGCGTGGCCGCCCAGCAGCAGGACCCACAGGCCCAGCCCCAGCCGCAGGCGGGACCGCCGACCACGCAGACCCAGCCGGGGCAGCCGCAGGGCGGGCAGATGATGGGGCCGGGGCAGCCGCAGGGCGGGCAGATGATGGGGCCGGGGCAGCCGCAGGGCGGCCAGATGATGGGGCCGGGGCAGCAGGCCGGGCAGCAATTATCGCAGGCGCAGCAGCAGTTGCAGCAGGTCAGCCAGCAGATGCGGCAGAACCCCGGCCAGGCGCAGCAGCTACAGCCGCAGGCGCGTCAGGCCTTGGACCAGTTGCGGCAGGCGGTTCAGCAGTTGCGGCAAAGCCCGGCCGGCCAGCAGGCGCAGCAGCAGATCCAGCAGCTTGAGCAGCAGATCCAGCAGGCGCAGCAACAGCTTCAGCGCGATCCGAGTCAGGCCCAGCAGCAGATCCAGCAGGTCGCGCAAAGCGCCCAAAGCCTGCGACAGCAGGTCGGCCAGGGCGCGGGCGGCGGGCCGCAGGTCCAGATCGCGGCCAGGGCCGACAACCTGATCGGCAAGACCCTGAGCAACCAGCAGGGTGAGGACGTGGGCGAGGTCGCCGACGTGGTGGTCACGCCCCAGGGTCAGGTTCAGGCCGTCGTCGTCGATCGCGGCGGCGCATTGGGCATCGGCGGCAAGCGGGTGGCGCTGCAGTGGAGCGACCTGTCGATCCAGGGCGATCAGCTCATGGTCAACATGAGCGACGATCAGATCGCGCAGCTTCCGGAATACCAGACCGAGCAGTAATACCGGCGCGGGCGGCCCCTTCCCATCCGGGAAGGGCCGTCACCGCTCGGGCATGCGCAGGCATTCGTACCACAACTGGCCCCAATCGCCCATGTTGGTGCGGTTGCGGAACTTGGCGACCTTGCCCTTGCCCAGGCAGAAGTCGCGGGCGACGTCGTCGGCGTCGCGCATCGAGGGCGAATCGAGCGGCCCTCCCACGAACACCACGAACTGATCGGCGATCGGCACGACCTTCTCGGGCTCGCCATAATTGGCGCCGTCGGTGTCGTTTATGTAGTAGACGTCGCTCTGGCGATGGAAAATCTCGCCCTTGCGATCGACCGTGGTGGTGACGATCACCTCGGTGTTGGTGTTGTCGCCGATCCAACTCGCCGTGGCGTAGGCGCCCGCCCCGACCACCCCCGCCCCGATCCCCACCGAATTCGGGGCGCCGTTCAGCAGGCGGTAGATGCCATAGCCGATGGTTCCGCCGCCCAGCGAAAGAAAGCGCGATTCCATTGGCACGATCGGCTTCTCGCGGCCCTTGTGGCGCACCACCTGCGAGCGGAAGGCCACGGTGGTCGGCGCGGTCAGCGGGTCGATGACATAGCCGGCCCGGTGCAGCTCGGTGATCAGCATGTCCTGGAAGCCGGTCGCGAAGCTTGACGGCGGCTGAAGGTATTCGATCCGCACGGGGCCCGAGGCGGCGGGCGGCAGCGCCTTGGCCAGGTTTTGCGCCACGTCGTGGGCCAATAGCCGCCAGTGATGGGCGGCCTGCATCGGGTGCTGCTCGGACATCGGATAATTGGTGGCCTGGGGAACCGGCGCGCCGCACGCGGCGAGCAGCGGCAGCGTAAGGGCCAAGCACGCGATGGCCGGCAACGACTTCATGACCTTCCCCCCGATCCCAAACGGCGTGCGGCCACCTTAGCGGTTGGGATGGCGCTTGGCAACGCGACGGCTGGCGCGGCAGTATGGGGCTTTCCGCGATGGGTGAAGAAACGACGTGCACGGGTCCGCTCTGATCGACGTCCTGGTTCTGCTGACGGCCGCCGTCATCGCCGTGCCGTTGTTCCAACGGCTTGGGATCGGGCCGGTGCTCGGCTATCTGGCGGCCGGAGTGATGGTGGGGCCGGCCGGCTTCGGCCTGATCGAAAGCACCGACGAGATTCACGCGCTGGCCGAGTTGGGCGTCGTGTTCCTGCTGTTCGCCATCGGCCTCGAGATGAAGCTGGCCCGCCTGTGGGTGATGCGCCGCCTGGTGTTCGGGCTGGGCACCTTGCAGGTGCTGGTGACCGGGGCGACGATCGGGCTGGCGCTGCACGCCTTGGGGCTGCCGATCGAGGCGGCGGTGGTCGCCGGCGGCGGGCTGGCGCTGTCGTCGACCGCCGTGGTGCTGCAAATCCTGACCGATCGCGGCGAGTTGAACACCCGGCCGGGGCGCATCGCCTTCTCGATCCTGCTGTTGCAGGATTTGGCGGTGGTGCCGCTGCTGGCCCTGGTCTCGGTGCTGACCGGCGAGGGAACGGGCGTGCCCGCCGCGCTGGGTCTGGCGGTGGTGCAGGCCGGGGCGGCGCTGGCGCTGATCATCGGGGTCGGGCGCTTCCTGTTGCGGCCGCTGCTGCACGTCGTCGCGCGGTCGCGGTCGACCGAGATTTTCGCGGCGGCGGCGGTGCTGCTGGTGCTGGGCACCGCTTGGCTGACCGGCAAGGTGGGGCTGTCGATGGCCTTCGGCGCCTTCCTGGCGGGGCTGATGCTGGCGGAAACCGAGTTCCGCCATCAGGTCGAGGCCGACATCCAGCCCTTCCGCGGCTTTCTGCTCGGCCTGTTCTTCATGACGGTCGGCATGTCGATCGACATCGGCTTGGTGGTGCGCGAGGCGGGACTCGTTCTGCCCGCCACGCTGGCCCTGATGGTGGTCAAGGCGGCGCTGATCTTCCTGCTCGCGCGCGCCTTCTCGGCCTCGTCGGCGCACGCCCTGCACGTCGCCATCCTGCTCGCCCAGGGCGGCGAGTTCGGGTTCATCCTGTTCGGGCTGGCCGGCGCCACCGGTATCCTGGATCGCGAGACCAGCCAGGTCCTGATCCTGTCGGTATCGCTGACCATGATGGTGACGCCGCTGCTGGCGGTGGTGGCCAGCCGCCTGTCGCAGCGCCTGTCGCGCGAACAGCCCTCGGCCCGCGCCCTGGACGAGGCCGAACCGCTGCATGACCACGTCATCATCGCCGGCTTCGGCCGGGTCGGCCAGACGGTGGCCAAGATGCTGGCCGCCGAGCACGTCCATTATCTGGCGCTGGACATGCACGCCGAGCGCGTCGCCGAGGGCCTGTCACGCGGCCTGCCGGTCTATTTCGCCGACGCCAGCCGGCCCGAGGTGCTGCGCGCCGCCGGCGCCGACCACGCCCGCGCCGTGGTGGTCACCCTGGACCAGCCCAAGATCGCCGAGCGCACCGTCGCCGTGCTGCGCCACGCCTTCCCCCATGTCCGCGTCTACGCCCGCGCCCGCGACCGGCGACACCGCGAGATCCTGCGCCAAGCCGGCGCCACCATGGCGGTGCCCGAGACGCTGGAGGCCAGCCTGCAACTGGGCGCCACCGTGCTGCGCGCCATGGGCGTCACCGCCATCGAATCGGCCCGCCTGGTCGACGAATTCCGCGCCGCCGATTACGCCAAACTGGGCGAACTGATCGAGACGCAGCCCGAGGACGGTTCGAAGATTCCGCAGTAGGGGTGGTGGCGGCCGCTCCAAGGCTCTTTTCTAAGCGCATTCAAGTGATGAAACACCGTCATTAGGCTGAAAGGGGGGGCGTGACTCGCCGTTCCGGCTGCCGAATGCGGCAATTCTCTTGCCCCGTCACGGAAGATGATCTACTTTTGATTGGCCATTGAGCCGATGGTGGCCAGGATCCCCAACTGGATGGACGGAAATGCACTTGCCTACAGATCTGGGGCAGACAATTATTAACCGCTGCAACATCGGTTTCAAGGTAATAGACGGCACTGCCCTCTTGGAAAGGAGGGGCAATCCGAGCAATACGCATAGAACTCTCGGTAGTTTCAAACTTGAAACCGACCAAGAAATCTGGATTAGGCGAAGCGATTATTCTGAATTTTGCGTCCGCCTTAGTAATTTCGATGTGCAATGCCTACCGGGTCATACTATTAGTATTATCATGACTAGTTTTTTCAACCATTCTGAAGACATATGCGTCGCAGTAATAAATCATAGTACAGGCAAATATTTTGAGAATCAACTTACTTACCGCATTATAACAGATATTTTTATCACAAGGGCATGGGAGAGACTGCTCGTACACGCCACTCCGCCAT
>JADGAL010000002.1:4905-12113 GCA_015232025.1 Alphaproteobacteria bacterium | reverse complement strand
CCGTCCGGATGCTGACCGCGAAGCGATCCGCGATGTCGCGCAATGACAGACCTTCGGCCGAGGATTGCATGTCGAAGGCCAGTTGCAGCAGCTGTTCCGCCTTCTCGAACCGCATCGCCTCGCCTCGAAGCATCCATTCCGAGCGGATTTTACCCCCGCCGAGGCGTTGATGCGACCGCTTTTGTCGCATAGGGGCGGTAATACTTGATCCAACAAACCGGAGCGAGCGATGACGATGCTGAAAGAAGGAATTGTGTCGCAACTGGGCCGCCGCGGCGTTCTGCGCGGGCTGGCGGCCAGTGGTCTGGCGCTGCTGGCCCCAAGTCCCGCCCGTGCGGTTCCCGCGCCCGTGAAGACGCGCCTGTTCATGCAGGAGACGCATGTCGCGGGTACGGCCTATTACAGGGCGGTTGACCTGGAGGCGAGTCTCGCCCCAGGCCAGACGCTGGTCCTGCGCCGCCAGCCGGACAACCCCCATGACCCGCTGGCCATCGAGGTTCTAACGGCGTCCGGTGACAAGCTGGGCTACGTCCCCCGCGCCGCCAACCCGCCCTACGCCCGCCTGATGGACGCCGGCCACGTCGTGAACGCCCGCATCGCGGCCGTGCGGCCGGACAAGTGGGACTTGGTACGGATGGAGATTGATTTGGAGGGGATGGGGTGATGGTCGGTGTTCATGCCCCCCTGTGCGGACGGGCGCGCGAGGCCGCCTTCTGCCGCTCGATCTTGGCCGCCATGCCGCGAAGATGGTCGACTAGCAAATCGATGTCGGTCGACGGGTTGGGCTCGCCCGTATCCTCGGCGTCCTTGCGGGCATAGCGGGCATTGTCGGTGGCGGTCGCGAGGCGGTCCCTGGTCCGCGCGTACCAGGAGCCATCGCCCTTGGCATAGCCGGCGAAGCCGTCGATCCGCCGCAGTTCGGCGACCGCGCAGTCGCCGGCCGACTTGCCCCCGCTCGCCACGATGGCCTTCCGCGTCCGCCGGTGGTGGAACAGGAACCATATCTCGAAGCAGGGAAAGGAGGGGATGGCCCGAATCGTGACCTGCCGCTTGGCATGGCGGCGGGCCGCCTCGACAAGGCGGGCGCACGCGGCTTCGAAATGATGATGGCCATCGCGGTCGAACACGCAGAACAGGGCGATGGGACGGGCCTCGCCCTCCTCTTCGAACTGACGATCGAGCCAGTCGAGCGCGGCATCGACGACCTTTTCGGGGGTCGGCGGGCAGTCGCCCACCACCCGCACCGAGCCGGGGAGGCCGAGATCGGCGATCAGGCCGCGCAGATACGCGGGCTCGGTCTTGGCGCCCTCGCAGAAGATGCGCACGAGGTCGAACACCTCGCGCGCCGCCGGCCGGCGCCCGAACGACTGGCCGCGCCTAGTCATCGCGGAAGTCCCGGATGCGCGGCACGGCGCCGAAGCGGCCGTCGAGATAGGCCTTTTGGAAGGCCTCGAACTCGCGCACCTTGAAGTCGGAGAGCGGGAACAGAACGGTCGCCGACCGATCCTTCTCCATGAACCAGATCTGGTCGCGGTGCAGGAAATTGCGCGCCATCACCGAGGTCTCGTGCCCGGTGAAGACGAGCTGCGCCCCGTCGTTGCGCTTGGGGTCCATGAACATCGAGACGAGCAGGCGAAGGGCGTGGGGGTGCAGGCTGCGGTGAAGCTCGTCAACGATGAGGGTGTGGTTCTCCAGGAGGGCCTCGAGCCAGGGGCCGGCGAGTTGGAACAGCGCCCGGGTTCCATCCGACTCGTCCCGAAGGTTCAGCGAGACGTTCGCTCCTTGCCTGTCCCGATGGATTGTCTTGACATCTACCCTGGCGAACGGACTGGAGCGGTCGCTGCGAACCTCTAGATGAGCTGAACGTCTCTGCAGAATTTCATAATCTATGATTTCAATCCCCACCACACCCAATATTTCTAGGCAAGAATCCTTGTCTACCAGCAATTCAAAAGAGGAGTCTGGCTCTTCGGCAAGATATATGCTCGGCAGCACAACGAGCTTCGACCCGATCCAGTCGAATACCTGTGTAAGGGGCGCGGCATGAAGCTGCACGGACATCGACAAAAACAGTCCGTTCGGGCGCGTCGATGTCCTCCAGACTTCCCTGTTCCCCTTGAGATAGTCCCGGTTCATCTCGTAGACGTCGGTGCCGGTGACGGGATCGAGCCGGCGCCTGAAGATGGTCCGCATGCGGGCATGCGGCTTCATCGTTCTGGAGAATAGCCATTCCTCGACAACCCGGTGCCGCGTCGCCCGGAAACCGTACTGGAACAATTCCAGGCCGGCGATGAAGACGATTTCGAATTCCGACGGCGCATCGGCCAGCGCCGAGTCCAGGGCGAAGGGAACCGTGCCGATCGGATCGCCGTGCTGCATCCTGTGCGCGGAGTCCGAAACGAAGGTCTTGAAGAACCGCACCGCCTCGACGAACGAACTCTTGCCCGAGCCGTTCGGCCCGAAGATGCAGGCGGCGTTCAACACGAAGGGCGCCGCCGGGTGGCCGGTGGCGACGAGATGCCGGTCGTGACCGCCGCGCGGCTTGGGGGCGGCCATCGACAAGGTCTGCCGCTCGGCGATCGAGCGGTAATTGGCGACACTGAACTCGATCAGCATCCCAGGCGCCCCTGTGTGGCCGATTCACCCCGGTTGTGCGATTATTTTGCACGGAAGGCAAGGATCTTGCGCACCGCCGCGCGCGAGGCCACCATCGGCTGATGAACGCACCGAACCCCGATCTCGCGATTCACAACATCGTCAATTGCGCCCTGCCCCGGCCGGTGCCGGTCGAGGCGCTGGTTGACGCCTTGCGCCGGGGCGAGCCGGGGGCGGCACCGGGTTTCGCGCTGGAAATCCTGTTCACCGAGGTGCCGGCGGAGATGCTGGACCGCTTCGCGGCGGCGCACGATATTCCATTGGCCGGCATCAAGACGCTTTACGAGCGGCTGAAGCGCGAGAGGCGGTTTGGCAACGACGAACTCGACGCTTGGCTGGATTGATCCGCTCGATGCCGCTCCTCGACTGGGCGGGGGGCCGGACCTGATTGGACCGCCCGACTGGAAAGCCAAGAGAAACACAAAGGGAGCGGCGATTGCCCGTACAGTCCCGGTCCCTTGGTGACTCTTGGTGTACTTGGTGCCTTCTCTGATCGGGGCTTCCGTGTCAAGGGCGGGTTGGCGGCCCCCTCTTCCTCGTCATCGTTTCATCCCTTGGTGGGATCGAACCGGCCATCCCTCGGAGCCGACCATGGTCTCGAATCGCCCGGCGCGCCGAGGCGGTCGAGGCCGCGCGAAGCGCGCCCGAAGGGGCTTGGCCTCGACGGTCTCGGCGCGCCGGGCGACGCTGGCCATGGCGGGCCGTGTCGTCGGGGATCGGGCCGTTCCGGGGCCCCAGGCTTCTCTTCGCGGTCGACGCGGCGGTCGCCGCATGATGGGATCAGGGAGGGGCGGGTCCAATCTTGGTGGCGCAATGTCGGCTGGTGGGCCGAGTGCAAGGCACCTATC
The DNA here is from genome assembly GCA_015232025.1 of Alphaproteobacteria bacterium. Lineage (GTDB taxonomy): Bacteria > Pseudomonadota > Alphaproteobacteria > Rhodospirillales > Magnetospirillaceae > JADFZP01. Next base: position 8,610 of record JADGAL010000002.1, on the reverse strand, counting down.
GACGCTCGCCGGTCCCCCGGTCCCCCGGAACGGTCGCCTCCCGCGCTGGCGCGGGAACGGGTTCGGTTCGAAACGGTGGTCATGCGGTTCAGGCGGTGGCGGATTCCGGCTTCGCGAAGCGGAAATCGGTGCCGTCGGCCCACATCCGGTGCAGAACGACGGCGAGCTTGCGCGCCACCGCGACGCGGGCGCGGCGGGAGCCGATGACCTTCGCCTGGCGGACGCCCCAGGATTTCAGGGTCGACCAGGTCGCGCTCCGGGTGAGCAGCGTGGTCGCGGCCTCGTAGAGCGCCGCCCTCAGGATGCGGTCGCCCGCCTTCGAAATCCCGCCGTCGCGGCGCGTCTCGCCGGACTCGTAGCGTTTCGGGGTCAGCCCGATGTGGGCTCCGACGTCGCGCGAATGGCGGAACCGGCCGGGGTCGTCGATGGTCGAGCGATAGGTGAGGGCGACGATCGGGCCGACCCCCGGCGCGGTCATCAGCCGCCGGGTGACGGGGTCGGTCTTGGCGAGCGCGCGGACCTTGCCTTCCAGCTTGGCCAGTTCACGACGCAGGACGCCGTGGACCGTCACCAGCGGCGTGATCGCCGCGGCCAGTCGCTCGCGTCCGCTCAGCGCCTCCGAGACGAGCCGCTCCAGCCGAACCCGCGCGCCCTTGCCGAGGCGGACGCCATAGTTCTTGAGCAGGCCGCGCACCGAGTTCTCGACGTCGAGGAGTTGGCGACGGATCGTCGCGCGGGCCGACAGCAGGGTGCGGATTTCCTGGCTCGCCATGCTCTTCGGCACCACCGCGCGGAACAGGCCCGTCCGCAGGAGATGGGCCAGGCCGCGCGCGTCCTTGCGGTCGGTCTTGTTGCGCATGGCCGCCATCGCTGCCTTCGCGTTGCGCGTCTCGATCAGCACCACCGGAAAACCCAGAGCCTTTAGTTCGCCGTGCAGCCAGTTGGAAAGCGGTCCCGCCTCCAGCCCCACGAGAGTCCACTTCCCTCCCTTTTCGGTAAGCCACTTGGCGATCTGGGCGGCATCGGTGGCGACCTTTCCCTCCCCAATGATCCGGCCCTTGGCGTCCATCCCGCACAGGCAGGTGGTTTCCATCGACACGTCCAACGCGGCATAATCGTCCATGGCGGCCTCCTCGTTTGCTGCTTGAGCCAGGACATCCCGAGCTCGTCACATATCAGCAGCTTGGGGACCGCCACCCGTCATAGCCAGTCGCCGAGTTGGGGTGCCCCGATCACCCCATCTTGGTGGTGAATCTTTTTCTTAAACTCGGCACACGAACGCCCGACATCTGCCGGGCGTTCGTGGCCAGTCTCTAGATCAGTTCTTGTTCTTGTCGACCAGACGGTTGGCGCCGATCCAGGGCATCATGGCGCGCAGCTTGCCGCCGACCTGTTCGACCTGGTGCTCGGCCTCGCGGCGGCGGGTCGCCTTGAACGAGGGCTGGCCGGCCTTGCATTCCAGCATCCAGTCGCGCACGAAGCGGCCCGACTGGATGTCTTCCAGCACGCGCTTCATCTCGGCCTTGGTCTCGTCGGTGACGATGCGCCGGCCGGTCACGTAGTCGCCGTATTCGGCGGTGTTCGAGATCGAGTAGCGCATGTTGGCGATGCCACCCTCATACATCAGGTCGACGATCAGCTTGACCTCGTGCAGGCACTCGAAATAGGCCATCTCGGGGGCGTAGCCCGCCTCGGTCAGGGTCTCGAAGCCGGCCTGGATCAGGCGCGACAGGCCGCCGCACAGCACCACCTGCTCGCCGAACAGATCGGTCTCGCATTCCTCGCGGAAGGTCGTCTCGATGATGCCCGAGCGGCCGCCGCCCACCGCCGAGGCGTAGGACAGGGCGATTTCCAGCGCGTTGCCGCTGGCGTTCTGGGCCACCGCGACCAGGCAGGGCACGCCGCCACCCTTGACGTATTCGCTGCGCACGGTGTGGCCGGGGCCCTTCGGCGCGATCATGAAGACGTCGAGATCGGGGCGCGGCTCGATCAGCTTGAAGTGGATGTTGAGGCCATGCGCGAAGGCCAGGGCGGCGCCCTGCTTCAGGTTGGGCTCGAGGTCGTTCTTGTACAGATCGGCCTGCAACTCGTCGGGGGTGAGGATCATCACCACGTCCGCCCAGGCGGCGGCGTCGGCCGGGGTCATCACCTTGAGCTTCTCGGCCTCGGCCTTCTTGGCCGACGGCGAGCCGGCGCGCAGGGCGACCGCCACGTCCTTGACGCCCGAATCGCGGAGATTCAGCGCATGGGCGTGGCCCTGGCTGCCATAGCCGACCACGGCGACCTTCTTGCCCTTGACCAGATTGACGTCGGCATCCCGATCGTAATAGACGCGCATATCAGGTTTTCCCCTTCCATGGAATTTTGTCAGATGCCCTCGGCGCCGCGCGAGATGGCGACGACGCCGGTGCGCGACACGTCGATCAGCCCCAGGGGCTGCATCAACTTGATGAAGGCGTCCAGCTTCTCGGTGGCGCCGACGATCTCGAAGACGAAGGATTCATTGGTCGAATCGACCACGCGGGCGCGGAAGATGTCGGCGATGCGCAAGGATTCGACGCGCTTCTCGCCGCCGCCTGCCACCTTGACCAGGGCCATCTCGCGCGACACCGAGGGGCCGTCGACGGTCAGGTCGCGCACCTTGTGGACCGGCACCAGCCGGCCAAGCTGCGCCTTGATCTGCTCGATCACCATGGGCGTGCCCGAGGTCACGATGGTGATGCGGCTTAGTCGCTCGCCCGGATCGACCTCGGCGACGGTCAGGCTTTCGATGTTGTAGCCGCGGCCCGAAAACAGGCCGATGACGCGAGCCAGGACGCCTGCCTCGTTGTCGACCAGCACGGCGACCGTGTGGCGGCGGATTTCTTCCTTGCGCATGATCATGTTCCTTCCCTCCGCCCGCTCAGACCAGCACCATGCCTTCTTCCGAGATCGGCTTCTGCCCGTCGTCGCTCGGCCCCAGCAGCATGTCGTTGTGGGCGGCGCCCGAGGGGATCATCGGGAAGCAGTTCTCCTCGGGATCGACGCGCATGTCGAGGATCACCGGGCCGTCGGTCTCGATCATCTCGCGAATCGCCGCGTCGACGTCGGCCACCGCGTCGCACCGCAGGCCCTTGGCGCCGTAGGCGTCGGCCAGCTTCACGAAGTCGGGGTGACCGCCCATGTAGCTTTCGGCGTAGCGCTTCTCATACAGAAGCTCCTGCCACTGGCGCACCATGCCCATATACGAGTTGTTGAGGATCAACACCTTGACCGGCAGCCGGTACTGGCAAATCGTCGCCATCTCCTGGATGTTCATCTGCACCGAGCTTTCGCCCGAGATGTCGACCACCAGCGAGTCGGGATGGGCCAACTGGACGCCCATCGCGGCGGGCAGGCCGTAGCCCATGGTGCCCAGCCCGCCCGAGGTCATCCAGCGGTTCGGCTTCTCGAACTTGTAAAGCTGGGCGGCCCACATCTGGTGCTGGCCGACCTCGGTGGTGATGTAGGTGTCGCGGTTCTTGGTCTGCTCGTACAGGCGCTCGATGGCGTATTGCGGCTTGATCAGCTTCGAGTTGCGGTCGTAGCGCAGGCAGTCGCGGGCGCGCCACAGCTCGATCTGCCGCCACCACTCCTTGAGCGCCTTGTCGTGCGGCTTGTACTGCTTGGCCTTCCACACCTTGATCATGTCTTCCAAGACATGCGCCACGTCGCCGATGATCGCCA
>JADGAL010000002.1:0-4897 GCA_015232025.1 Alphaproteobacteria bacterium | reverse complement strand
CGCGGGCGCGCCACAGCTCGATTTGCCGCCACCACTCCTTCAGCGCCTTGTCGTGCGGCTTGTACTGCTTGGACTTCCACACCTTGATCATGTCTTCCAAGACATGCGCCACGTCGCCGATGATCGCCAGATCGACGGCCACGTTCTTGTTGACCGACGAGGGGTCGATATCGATGTGGATCTTCTTGGAATGGGGCGCGAAGGCGTTGGTGCGGCCGGTGACCCGGTCGTCGAAGCGGGCGCCGACGCAGATCATCAGATCGCAATCGTGCATCGCCCAGTTGGCCTCGAAGGTGCCGTGCATGCCCAGCATGCCCAGGAACTGCTTGTCCGAGGCGGGGAAGGCGCCCAGGCCCATCAGGGTCAGCGTCACCGGAAAGCCGGTGCTGTGCGCGAACTGGGTCAGCAGGGTCGAGGCCGCCGGCCCGGAATTGATGACTCCCCCGCCGCAATAGAAGATCGGCTTCTTGGCCTGGGCGATCATTTCGACCGCCTTCTCGATCTGCTTGATGTCGCCCTTGACCTGGGGCTTGTAGGATTTGTGCTTGATCTTGGCCGGCGAGATATAGGCGGCCTCGTTGATCAGCACGTCCTTGGGCAGGTCGATGACCACCGGACCGGGGCGGCCGCTGCGCGCCACGTAGAACGCCTCGTGCACGACGCGGGCGAGGTCGGCCACGTCCTTGACCAGATAATTGTGCTTGGTGCAGGGCCGCGTGATGCCGGTGGTGTCGGCCTCCTGGAAGGCGTCGTTGCCGATCAGGTGGGTGGGCACTTGGCCCGTGAAGCAGACCAGCGGGATCGAGTCCATCAGCGCGTCGGTCAAGCCGGTGACCGCGTTGGTCGCGCCGGGGCCCGAGGTGACCAGCACGGCGCCGACCTTGCCGGTCGAGCGGGCATAGCCCTCGGCCGCATGCAGCGCGGCCTGCTCGTGGCGCACCAGGATGTGGCGGATGCGGTTCTGCTTGAAGATCTCGTCATAGAGCGGGAGTACGGCGCCGCCCGGATAGCCGAAGATCACGTCGACGCCCTGGTCGACCAGCGCCTTCAGAATGATTTCCGAACCGGACAGCTTTTCTTGTGCCATTGCACACCCTTTCACGACGCGAGGCGATATCTGGAGGCAAACGCCTCCGGCGCGGCGCCAGAGGCCGCGAGGGGACCAAAGCTAGACGCTCACGCCTGCCCGGTCAATAGAAACTCGCGAATAATCGAAAAGATTTTTGGACCCAAACTTTCCGAATATTGCGCAGGGATGCGTACCGGATCGTCGAGCTGGTGGCGGAACCAGGTCAGTTGCCGTTTGGCGAAGTTGCGGGTGGCCCGCTGGGCGGCCGGTGCCGCCTGCTCCACCCCGATCTCGCCGCGCGCCACGCGCAGCAGTTCGGGCACGCCCAGCGCCTTCATCGCCGGCAGCGCGGGATCGAGGCCCAGCGCCGCGAGGTGACGCGCCTCGTCCAGGGCGCCCCGCTCGAGCATGGCGAGGAACCGCCCGTCGCAGGCGGCGTACAGCGCCTCGCGCGGCGGTTCGAGGACCAGGGTGAGGATGCGCGCCGCCACCCCGCCGGTCGGCGGCGCGGCCTGCCATTCGGCGAGCGGCCGGCCGGTCGCCTCGAACACCTCGAAGGCGCGCACCAGACGCTGCGAATTGCCGGGATGCAGCCGACCCGCCGTCAGCGGATCGCGCTCGGACAGCAGGCGGTGGAAGGCGTCGTTGCCCAAGCTGGCGAACAGCGCGCGCGCCCTGTCGCGGATGTCGGCCGGCACCTCGGGGATCGGCGACAGGCCGCGGGTCAGCGCCCGGATGTAGAGCCCCGTCCCGCCCACCACGACCGGCAGGCTTCCCGCCGCCCACGCGTCTTCGAGCGCCAGCGCGGCCATCTCGCGCCAACGCCCGGCCGAGCACGCCTCGGAGGGCGGCAACACGCCATACAGCCGATGCGGCGCCGCCGCCTCGTCCTCGGGGGTGGGCCGCGCGGTCAGGACGCGCAGGCCGTCATAGACCTGCATGGCGTCGGCGTTGACGACCACGCCACCGAACTCGCGCGCCAAGTCGAGTGCGAGCGCCGACTTGCCCGAGGCGGTCGGCCCGGCGACGACGATGACGGCGCGGTCCATGGTCTCAAACGGGTTCGGGTGGTGGCGCCTTGGCGAGACGCGCGGCGTTCACCTCGCGGACCTGCTCCCTGCCGGTCGAAAAGTCGACGACCCACATCAGGATAAGGACGATGAACAATGGATGAAGAACAACCGCGAACACCGTGATCACCAGATACAGAAATCCCATCGCGACTTTCGACAGGTAGAACTTATGCGCGCCGACCGCGCCGAGGAACAGCAGCAGCAGCGCATAGGTGCGGAAGCTTTTTTCTTTCACATCGACCGTCCCAAAACGCATGGCTTGGGGGGCGATGGTATCCGCGGCCAGCCGGAAAACCAACCGTCATTCGACGCCCAGCGCGGCGATGGCGTCGATCAGCGCCCTGACCTCGGGCGTGGGCGCGCCCTTGGTGACCAGCGAAAGCGGCTGGGCGATCTCGATTCCCTCGACCAACCGCACCGAGGCGCCCCGGATGCTGGAGCCGTTGCCATAGCTGATGGCGTTGGGCGCCTGTCCGGCGACCTGGGCGAGTTGGGCCAGCACCGGCATGAGCCGCGCCTGGGGCGTGAAGGACCGGCCACCGAGGAACACGGCTTCGACCATGGCGCGGGTGCCTTGCCCCGGCGCCTCGACCACCACCTGGATGGGGCCGGCGGGGCCGCCGACCTCGCTCCAATCGACGGCGCCGCCGGTGAAGATGGCGCGCACCGCGTCCTGGGTCAGCGCCGCGCGATTGGCCGGGTTGACCATCACCCTGATGGCCGCCCGGCCGACCGGATGGGCGATCATGCCGTTGGGGTCCAGATCGACCGTCGCCGCCGCGACCTCGATCGGGGCCGAGATCATGGCGAGGTCGGCCCGCCCGGCGGCCAAGTCCGTCAGCCCGTTGCCCGAGCCGTTCATCACGATGCTCAGCGAATGGCCGGTCTGGTCCTCGATCCGCGCCTGATTGGGGATCACCAGATTCTTGGCCACGGTGGCGGCGCCGTGCAGCGCGAGCCCCTGCGCAGCCGCCTGTCCCGCCATCAAGACGGAGACAGCCAGAACGAGAGAACCGACCGCCACCCCAATCCGCTTCGCCATCCATGAACACCACGATATCGCCCAATGCGGTTTAGCGTACTCTATTTTTAGAGGAATGACAAACCGGCCGGCGAACTTTCGTCCGGCATCCTTCGGCGCGAGCGACTCTCCGGTGGTCGCATGCCGTCCCCCCTTTCAACGCGGGGCCGCGTCCCAATCTAACAAATGAGGAACAGGCTCATTCGAGGGAGGAGCCCAATGCGGGTCGTGGTCCTGGGAGCCGGCAAGATCGGCGCAGCCATCGCCCGGATGCTGGTCGAGGCCGGTGACTGGCGGGTCGCCGTGGCCGATGGCGATCCGGCGACGCTGGCCGATCTTCCCCCGGCGGCGCGCCGCATCGAGGCGCGGGTCGACGACCCGGCGACCTTGGCCCAGATCCTGTCCGGCCACGACGCGGTGATCAGCGCGTGCCCCTACTTCGTCAACCACACTGTGGCGAGGGTGGCGCGGGAGGTCGGGGTTCACTATCTGGACCTGACGGAAGACGTGGAGACCACCCGCCAGATCCGGTCCTTGAGCGAAGGGGCCCGGACGGCCTTCGTGCCGCAATGCGGGTTGGCCCCCGGCTTCGTGGGGATCGTCGCACACGATCTGTTCGGGCGCTTCGAGTCGGTTCAATCGATGCGCCTTCGCGTGGGGGCCTTGCCGCAATTCCCGGCGAATGGGCTGAAGTACAACCTCACCTGGAGCACGGACGGCTTGATCAACGAGTACCTCAACGCCTGCGAGGTGATCCACGAGGGGCGCCGCCGCGAGGCGCTGCCCCTTGAAGCGGTCGAGCATTTCGCGTTGGACGGCATCGACTACGAGGCGTTCAACACCTCGGGCGGGCTGGGCACGCTGTGCGACACGCTGGATGGCCGCATCGAGTTCCTGGACTACAAGACGGTGCGCTATCCCGGCCATTGCCAGGCGATGCGCCTGCTGGTCCACGACTTGGCCCTGTGGCGGCGGCGCGATCTGCTGAAGCAAATCCTTGAAGAGGCGATCCCGGTCACCCTGCAGGACGTGGTGCTGATCTTCGTGACGGCCAGCGGCCGGCGCGACGGCCGCCTGACCCAGGAGACCTGGGCGCGCAAGATCTACGGCGCCGAGATCGGCGGCCGGCGTTGGAGCGCCATCCAGACCACCACCGCGGCGGCGGCCTGCGCGATGCTGGACCTGCTGCGGGCCGGACTGCTGCCGCGCGAGGGCTTCGTGCGCCAGGAGGACGCCTCGCTGAGCGACCTTCTGAACAACCGCTTCGGACGCTACTACGCCTGAGCGGGGAACGAGCACCGTCCCTCGGCGTTGCTGGGGGACAGAAGGAGGATGCGAATGTATTGGAGCCTCGGCAGATTGCGGGGCTGGCGCCTGGAGGCGGCGGACGGCGAAATCGGCGAGGTGTCCGATTTCCTGTTCGACGACGCCGACTGGGCGGTGCGCTGGCTGGTGGTCGACACCGGGCGCTGGTTGCCGGGCCGCCTCGTCCTGATCGCTCCGCAGGCGTTGCGCGAACCCGAGGAGGCGCGGCGGCGGTTTCCCGTGGCGCTGACCCGCGCCGAGGCGGCCGGCAGCCCGGATGTCGACGCCCGCCGGCCGATCTCGCGCCAGCAGGAGGTCGATCTGCACGGCTACTGGGGCTGGTGGCCCTATTGGAGCGTCGACGCCGCCGCCGCGCCGCCCCCCGCCCCGGCCGACCCCTCGCGGGACGCGCCGCCCCCCGGCGACCCG
>JADGAL010000029.1 GCA_015232025.1 Alphaproteobacteria bacterium | reverse complement strand
GGCTGCGGCCCGGCGGGCCGCCGGTGCGCCTGCTGATCGTCGACGACCACCCGCCCAACCGCACCTATCTGACCCGCCTGCTGCAAGGCGCGGGCTTCGTCACGGTCGAGGCGGCCGACGGCGCCGAGGCGCTGCGCCTGGCCGCCGAATTGCGGCCCGACGCCGTGCTGATGGACATCGTGATGCCCGTCATGGACGGGCTGGAAGCCACCCGGCGCATCCGGGCCCTGCCCGAGGGCGGGGCCATCCGCGTGATCGCGGTCAGCGCCAGCGTGTTCGAAGAGGATCGCGGCCTCGTCCTGGCGGCCGGGGCCGACGACTTCCTGCGCAAGCCGATCCGCGATTCGGATTTGCTGGAAAGCATCGGCCGCCAGCTTGAACTCGACTGGGAGCGGGCGGCGATCGATCACGCCGCGCTGGGTCGCCTGCCGCCCGATCTCGCCCGGCGGCTGCGCGACGCGGCGCGGGCCTTTCAGCTTACCGAGAGTCGTGCCATCCTGGACGAAATGGCCGCCCTCGAACCCGGTCTGGCGCGGGATCTGCGGGCGGTCCTGGATGAATTCGACTGGGACGGCCTGTCGGCCGCGCTTGGTCCTGTCGAGGCGAACCCATGACGGCCGGACGCATCCTGATCGTCGACGACACGCGCGACAACCTGAAGATGCTGGCCACGCTGCTGGCGCTGGACGGCTATCTGGTGCGCGCCGCCACCAGCGGCGCCGAGGCGCTGGCCGCCGTCGAGGCCGAACGGCCCGACCTGATCCTGCTCGACATCCGCATGCCCGACATCGGCGGGCTGGAGGTCTGCCGCCGCCTCAAGGCCGACCCGCGCCACGAGGCGATTCCGGTGATCTTCCTTAGCGCGGTCAACGAGGCGGCCGACAAGGTCGCCGCCTTCCAGTGCGGGGGCGCCGACTACGTGACCAAGCCGGTGCAGCAGGAGGAATTGCGCGCCCGCATCGCCCATCAACTGGAAATCCGCCGCCTGCGCCTGGAACTGGAGTCCAAGGCCCTGCGCATCGAGGAACGCGCCGCCAGCCTGCGCAAGCTGTCGCGGGCCGTCGAGCAGAATCCCAACATGATCTTCATCACCGATCTCGACGGGCGCATCGAATACGTCAACCGCAAATTCGTCGAACTGACCGGCTTCACCGCCGACGAGGCGATCGGCCGCAATCCGCGCCTGATCCGTTCCAGCGAGACCCCGCCCTCGGTCTATGAATCGATGTGGAGCACCATCCTCGACGGCCGCGACTGGGTCGGCGAGTTGAAGGATCGCCGCAAGGACGGCCGCATCTTCTGGGCCTCGGCGTCGATCAACCCGGTGCGCGACGAGGCCGGCAAGGTCACCCATTTCGTCGCCATGCACGAAGACATCACGGCGCGCAAGCTGGCCGAGGAGGAGATCCGCAACGCCAAGGACCAGGCCGAGATCGCCAACCGCGCCAAGACCGAGTTGCTGGCCAATATGAGCCATGAATTGCGCACCCCGCTGAACGCCATCATCGGCTATTCCGAGGCGATGCTCGAAGGCATCTTCGGCGGCTTCGCCAATCAGCGGCAGCACGAATATGTCGGCGACATCCGCAGTTCGGGCATGCACCTGTTGTCGCTGATCAACGACATCCTGGACGTCTCGGCGATCGAGGCGGGCAAGGTCGAACTGGGCGAGGAGGTGGTCGATCTGCGCGAGGTGGTCGACAGCACCCTGCGACTGGTCGGGTCGCGCGCCACCAAGGGCAACGTCACCCTGACCGCCCGGCTGCCACCCGGCCTGCCGCGGCTGTGGGGCGATTCGCGGCGGCTGAAGCAGATCCTGCTCAACCTGCTGTCCAACGCGGTGAAGTTCACCCCCGAAGGCGGCGCCGTCACCTTGAGCGCGACCACCGCGCCCGAAGGCGGCATCGTCATACGGGTGTCGGACACCGGCATCGGCATGGAGCCGCGCGAGTTGGAAAAGGCGCTGTCGCGCTTCGGCCAGGTCGATTCCGGCCTCAACCGCCGGCACGAGGGCACCGGGCTGGGACTGCCGCTGACCAAGGGCCTGATCGAGCTGCATGGCGGCACGATGACCATCGACAGCGCCAAATGGGCCGGCACCACGGTGATCGTGACCTTCCCGCCGGACCGTTCGCGCCTTGAAAAAGCCCGCGAAATCATCAAATGATGCAAAGGGGCATTCCGAAGGGGAGGCCAGCATGACCACCGAAAACACCGCCAACCTCGCCATCCACGACGCCGACGCCGAGCGCGTGGTGGTCGACGCCGGCCTGCTGGCCCGTCTGGCCGCCGCTGCCGCCATCGACCTTCCCGCCCTGCCGTCCGCCACCACGGTGCGCCTGATGTCGCGCCAGCCGCGCTGGGTCACCCTGGCGCCGATGTCGTGGCCGGAGTGGGCGGCCATCCGCGCCCTGTTCGACCGCCTGCCCACCGCGCAGGCGGGGGAAGGCTGAAGGATCGACGCCCCCGCCTTCGAGGCCCTGGTCGCCGACCTGCTGCGCAAGGGGGGCGGCGACGGCCACCTCGCCCGCATCCATCTGATCAGCCTGGACTCGGTCGCCTCGGCCTTCGGCGACCGCTGGCCGAAGGTGGCCGAGAAGGCCCGCGCCATCGTGGGCTCGCTGATCGCCGCCCGGCTGGGCCGCTCGGCTTCGAACTGATCGGCCTGGACGAGGGCACCGGCCGGCCGCTGCTGCGCGACGTGTTCGAAACCCTCACCGCCTGCGCCGGCCGCCTGCTGGCCCGCGTGCCACCCGACTCGCCCCTGGTGCCGCTGCTGGCCCAGGCCGGCGTCGAAAGCCTGGGCCTCGATCTCGCCAAACTGCGCCATGCCGGCCTGGGCCACGCCGCCGTCACCCGCCTGCTGCGCGACTTCGCCGCCGAGGCGCGGGCCACGGGCTTCACGCCCTACGCCTGGGACATCGACCGCGCCGACGATCTGGCGACCTGCCTCGACGCGGGATACGCCCTGCTGTCCGGCCCAGCCATCGGCCCGGCCCGGCCCAGCCCCGGCGGGGTCTCCGACCTGCCGCGCGAACGCCTGCTGGCGGGGTGAGGGGGGGCGGCGCTATATCAGCTCCAATCGCTGGAAGCGACGGTCTGATTCAAGTTCCGGTGCGGCGGTCCCGATCTCCCGAAGGGTCTCTTTCAGGTCGTGGCTCGACGAGCATGTGCGGGCGTCGATGAGGCCGTCCAAGAACATCAAAGTCGCCTTGGGAAAGAGGCCGGGGAGCTTGGCGGTGTTCAGCTTCCGAACCACATACCCGGAGCGCGGCAAGGGCTGGAACCAGTCTCGAAGCAAGTCCACCGCGTCTGGAAATGATTTTCTCGCCGCTATGCACAGCAACGCCACGGCTTCGGCCGTCGCTTGGGAAAGGCATTCCCGCGAGGTGGGCCAGACCGAGTTCAGGTAGGGCCTGATGCGGCTTTTCCAATGCGCCTCTCGATCTTCCTCGGCGCTGTCCAGGGAATTGGCGAGCGTATGGGCGACCTCGACGAGACCTTTCTGGGGAAGGTCTCGGGTCGCGCGGGCAAGTTCATCCCTCGTGAACATATCGCCTGGGTCGAGCGCGACAAAGGTCAGCATCGCGGCGTATACCCGGCTGTGTTTAGGAATTTCCGAGACGTGTTCCGCAGTATTCAGGAAATGCTTCTTGATCAGTCGCATTAGCGGTCGATAGTTGCGTCCCGCCCTCAGGAATCCTCCCCAAGCGGCGCGGGCGTCCAATGGTCGCGTCCATTCGAAAAGCGGCACCAAATGCTCCGTCGTCCAGACGCGGTCTACGCGGAACAAGGTGACGGCGTTTGCCGCAAGCAAGACGCGACCATGCCGGAAGCGTTCAATCCGCGTGTCGCAGAGCGCGGTGAAAACGGGTTTCAGCTCAAGGGGCAGCTTTTGACCGTCTTCGAGCGGATTCCGATGCCACCAGCGGAGCATCGCCTCGGTCACATGCCCGACTGGGTGATTGATGGCGCGCAGAACGGGTTCCTCGGTGTTCACGCCATCCCCGTGCTCCATGCCCAAGATGCGTTCGCAAAGGCGAAAAAATGGGGCCTCATCATCGACCTTCTGCGCCACGGCTTTCAACCACAGCCCTAAGCCGTGGGAGATCCCGAGAAGAAGAGCATCGGGCGCGTTCTCCAACACGGTAGCCAATTGACGCCACGACCATTTCGCCAACTCGTCGGTTGACCATGCCCGTAAGGCTTGATCCCATCGGACTTCCGGCCATTCCGCTTTGCTGGCGAGGGCGCACAACTCCTTGGCCGCCGTTTCGCGTTTGTTGCGGCACTTCTGATCCCACTGGTCGTATGCCCCGGTCTGCGGAGGAGGGCTCGGTGTCGCGTCGTCATATCGCCCACAGAACACGTCCAAACTCGCCTGGGCTTTCTTTCCCAGGGTCACGCCGGCACGTTGTAGCCGCTCTAGTCGCCGCCAGATCCTCCGATCCCTGATATGGTGCCACTCTTCGGATTCCACGTCGAACCCAGCCAGGATCGCGCGCTGGAGTTTAGCAAGTTCCATTCGAGAAAGCCGTGGAACCAATGCGATGAGCAAAGCCAATGCCTCCTGCTCGGTCTCTTCGGACCAGAGCCAGAAGTGATCATCGGAAAGCAGTCGGTCGAGAGCCAAACGCGGTGGAATGACATCGCCCTGTGCGGAGGCGAAGAATTCCAGCCGTCGAAAGAGCGGGTAAGGCGCCTGCCGCCAGTCGTCCACGACGCGCCGCGCCCGCGCGGGGTCGCAGGCGGCGGTGGCAATCCAAGCGTCACGGGTGAGGTCGATGAGCGCGGTCCACCCTGGGTCACCACTTTCCCAGTCGTCGCTGATCGACGGGCGGGCTAGGTGAGACCAGTCCCTCTCGCAGTCGACCAGACTCAATTCGCGCATCATATCCATCGCTTCGCGAAGGAGGGCGCAGAAGTCTGGCAGCAGGTCAGGTAAGGCCGCCTTCCATCTGGCTGTGTTCTTAACCTTTCCAAAGGTGTCGTGAGCATATTCCGACACCCATACTTCACAATTGATGATCTCTTCGACTGGTGCTGCTTCCGTATCGCCCCACCGGTCGCGCAATCCCTCTCGCAATGACAACCGCGGCGCCAGCATCTCGCGCAATTCCCGGCGCGATGTCGTGGTAAGTCCGTCCGTATCGAAGCGGTTAACCCAGGAATACAGATCATGGTGCCAGATCTCAGGCGCCTGCAAACGTCCGGCGAGCACGAAACGCCAGAGGGTGCGCATCATCGGCCGCGGAATTGTCCTTGGCGCACCGCGGCTGACGCTCTCCAGTGCGTCCGCGTCACCATTGCGACGCAGGTGATCGATCCGTTCCAGGTGGTCCTGGATCACGCGCCCAAATTGGTCGTGCGGCTGACCACCGGATTCCGCTATCCAGAGTATCAGGGCCGGGTCGTCGACGTGGCGCGTCAACCAATGCGCCAAATGCTGGAACACCTTGTCCCAGCGCCTGGGCGTCACGCCAGAGACCAACGCGGTCCACGGTTCGTGCTGGTAGGACGCCGGCCTGCTGGTGAGGCTGAATTTCAGTGTTTTTTTATCCTCCTCCGAATGGCGCGTCACACCGAACCGATCAAGATCGTGATACCCGTAGCTTGATTCACAAAGTGGTCCCAACCACTCAAGTGACGGTACTGGAATCATTTCCGCGAAGTGTTGCGCCGGGCGGCCACTTGGATCGCTCAACGCCCATTTTAGGCGACCAACAAAATCATCTTCTTTTGTGCTTGCGGATGGACGCGCCATTGCGCACTCGACGACGATGCGCTCGGCGCCGCGCACGCCGTCCCCGTAATTACTGGCCCATGCGCGAAGTGTATAGTGTAGGTGCCGATGATGCCCTTCTTCATGATAAAGAATTGGCGTGACGTTCTTCACGCGCCATTCGCTTTCGCTCTTGGGCTCCTCGCCTTCCCGGTAGCTGCCGAAAGCGAACATTTCCGGGGGCGATTCGCCAAGCATGCGGTCGGCTGCCAGGGCATCCGTCATGTAATGGAGCACGGGGTCGCTGATGCTGTATCCAACGAAGCATACGGAATATCTGCGGAAGAGATCAGAAACAAATCGCGCCGCCCAACGCTCGACCAAGTATGCGAGGCCGAAGTCACCGCTCGACAGGACGAGGCTGTTCAGATCATGCTCCGTCGGATTCTTGGTTATCAGCCCATGCAAGTAAATCAAACCGTCCCAGCGGTTTTTTGGTATCGGCAGAAGCGGCGCCTTAAACCGCTGAATTTGGAGAGACTGGTCTTTAATTACCTCCTCGAAGAGGCGGTCGAAATTGGTGGTGATGAGCCGGGTCTGCCCGCTGCGGTTTTTTGCCAGGGTGAGCAGTGCTTGATGGGTGGTGGTCGCGTTCGGCGCGCTGGTGTCCGGTTTAAGGATTGAAACCAGCTCCCGCCGAACACGCTCCCGGCCCCCGATCGTCGCGCCTTCAAGAAGGCCGATGGCCGTGTCGAACCGCTCGGCGTCGATGGCCGCCTGCCGCACGGGATCGGGTGGGACGCGCAGTTGTCGAACCAACTGGACCACCAACCATTTGAAATCGCACAACCCCGCAGGATAGGAGATTCCGGCACCACAGAAGAAGACGACGCGCCCCTCCTCGTGGGCCTGCATCAAGCGGTCGGGGACATCGGGACCATCGACGACGAACTGCATGATGGGCAGGTTCCTTCCGGCGCGCGATGCGATCCATTGATTCGCGCAAGGCTGCCCCTGAAGTCGCGCATTGTCAATGCGCGGTGCAACCCGGAGTCGTTGCCTGGGATGGCGAAAAGGCCCCGGGACGAACGCCGTCGTCTCGGAGCCGGGGCGGCTTACAACCCTTTATGATCGCCGTGAAGTCGGGCCACTGATCGACCTCGAAGGCGCGGATGTCGCGGACGGAGGCGCGATCGCGGTGATGGGGTGGACGGCCCCTGCTCACCGGAGTCGTGATGCGCGAAGGTGGTGGTTGTCCGCTCGCCACGGTGCATTTCGCTTGCAACGCAGGGGCCGTCCATACATGACAGTGCGCCAAATCCGCGCAGGTACTCGCTGTCAGCGCAGGCCGAGGAACGACAGGACCACGACGACCACGACGACCAAGCCGACGATATAGATGATGTTGTTCATTGCGGACCCCATCGCTTCCGAAATCATTGTCGGATAGCTAACGGGGCCAGGCCGCCGGGGTTCCCTGGGCGATCGACGCATCCGGATGACGCGGTCGCGAGACATGGCCGCGCCGGGCTGCCCACCCATGGCAGGTTCCATTTCGGTCCTTTTGGGACTATATAGTGGCCTTCCCGTGCGTGAGGCGGATGTGAAGCTCTCCGAATCCCTGGTCGAACAAGCCCGTCTGCACGGCAACGTGCAGCACCGCTCGGTGCCGAAGCAGATCGAATACTGGTCGCGGATCGGCAAGGTCGCCGAGGAAAACCCCGACCTGCCATTTTCGATGATCCGCGACATCCTGATCGCTCGGCAGGAACAGCCGGTTGAAGAGTATCGCTTCGGCTGATGCGGATCATCGTTTCCCCGACCTTCTCGCGCGCGGTCAAGAAGTTGCACCGCGACCAGAAGGCCGACCTCGACGACGCGGTACGCGCGGATGACCAACCGGCTTTGCCTGTTGGCCTACACCCAGGTCGACGAGGAGACCCTCGAACTCCTGGCGCTCGGTGCGCATGAAAATTTCTACCGGGACCTCAAGCGTTGACCTCCGGAGAACGTCAAATTCCAGGCCGACGTGGTGACCGAGTTCCGCTTGACGTCGTTCAAGGAGAAGTGACCGTGGCCCAAACGATTCCCGACTTGCCGCCGACCATGCCCTGCCCGGAGACCGGCCGGACGCTATACCGCGACACCCGCCCGTTCACGGTGCGTTACAAGGAGGCGGAAACGATCGTCGATCTGCCCGGCTATTACCCCGACGGCGAGGGCGAATCGGTGCATGTGGGGACCGACATGGCCGCCGCCGACGCGGCGCTGAGGGCACTGAAGGAACAGATGGACGGCGTGCCGTCGCCCGCCACGATCCGCCGCATCCGCACCAAACTGCGCCTGAGCCAGCGGGCGGCCGGCGCGCTGTTCAAGGTCGGTCCCAGCGCGTTCGACAAATATGAACGCGCGATTGTCGAGCCGAGCGGGCCGACGATCCAGTTGTTGAAGTTGCTGGACCAACACCCGGAATTGGCGGGAGAGTTGTGATCGGCGATGGCTGAGAAACGAGAGTGGGCGGCACCAATTCAGTGCAAGGAGGCCCATCACGCCGAAGACCGAATCGATTCGCGCCCGCGTCGAACCTGACCTGAAGGCCCAGGCCGAGGCCGTGTTCGGGGCGCTCGGCCTGACCCCGACCGAAGCGATCACACTGTTCTACCGGCAGGTGACGCTGCACCGCGGGCTGCCGTTCCCGGTTCGCGTTCCCAACGAGGCGACCCAGGCGGCGCTTCGCGATGCCATGGAAGGCGAGAACCTGTCCGACTGGTCGAGCCTCGACGCGCTGAAGGCCGCCCGTCGTTGAGTCGGCGGTTTCGCGACCAAGCGGGGCAAGAACCTCGACATGTCGAGCCGGACTGGCTGCTGATCTGGTACGAAGCCGAAGAGGAATTGGTGCTGGCGGCCACCGGCACTCATTCCGACCTGTTCGGCTGATCAGGGGTTCCAGCACTGCGTCAGGGAAAGTGGCGGAGGGGGTGGGATTCGAACCCACGGTACCCGCAAAGGCACAACGGTTTTCGAGACCGCCCCGATCGACCGCTCCGGCACCCCTCCGCGAGGGCGCTATATAGCGTGGCGTTCCGAATACCGCAAGTCATTCCTGGTGGGCGGTTTTTTCGGATTTTCCGTTGACTCGGGGCGCCGCGTGGGTATAGTTCGGCCCTCTCTCGGCGGGCTTTGGGTCTGCCGCGACCCGATTTTCGTTCGAGTGGTGGGAAGTCATGTTCGCAGTGATCAAAACCGGCGGCAAGCAGTACAAGGTCGCCAAGGATGACGTGATCCTCGTCGAGAAGCTGCCGGCCGAGGCCGGCGCCACGGTCACGCTGGACCAGGTTTTGATGGTCGGCGAAAAGATCGGCGCCCCCCTGGTGGACGGCGCTTCGGTGACCGCCACGGTGGTCGAACAGACGCGCGGCGAGAAGCTGATCGTCTTCAAGAAGAAGCGTCGCCAGAACTACCGTCGCAAGACCGGGCATCGCCAGGACCTTACCGTCCTGCGCATCACCGACATCGCCGGCGCCTGAGCGTCGGTCAGCAGGAGTAGCGGAAGATGGCTCATAAAAAGGCTGGCGGCAGCTCCCGCAACGGCCGCGATTCGGACGGTCAACGGCTGGGCGTCAAGAAGTTCGGCGGCGAGGCGGTGATCCCCGGCAACATCATCGTGCGTCAGCGCGGCACCCAGTACTATCCCGGCGAAAATGTCGGCATGGGCAAGGACCACACGCTGTTCGCCAAGGCCGAGGGCCGCGTGACCTTCCGTCACAAGGCGCAGGGCCGCACCTATATCTCCGTGCTCCCGGTCGCCCCGGTGGAGCCGGTCGGCTGAGCCGAAGCCTTCCAGATCGGTCATCGAAGGGGAATGGCTCGCCATTCCCCTTTCTGGTTTCAGGGCCATGAAATTCCTCGACCAAGTCAAGATTCACCTGAAAAGCGGCGACGGCGGGGCCGGCGCCTGCGCCTTCCGCCGCGAGAAATACATCGAGTTCGGCGGCCCCGACGGCGGAGACGGCGGGCGCGGCGGCGATGTGTGGGTCGAGGCGGTCGAGGGCCTGAACACCCTGATCGACTTCCGCTATCAGCAGCACTTCAAGGCCGAAAAGGGCCATCACGGGATGGGCCAGAACCGCACCGGGGCGGGGGGCGCCGACGTCGTGCTGAAGGTTCCGGTCGGCACCCAGGTGCTCGACGACGATAAGGAGACGGTGCTGGCCGATCTCACCCGCGCCGGCCAGCGCGCGCTGTTGCTGGAAGGCGGCGACGGCGGATTCGGCAATCTGCACTACAAGACCTCGACCAATCAGGCGCCGCGCCGCGCCGATCCCGGCTGGCCGGGCAAGGAGATGTCGGTCTGGCTGCGGCTCAAGCTGATCGCCGACGCCGGGCTGGTCGGGCTGCCCAACGCCGGCAAATCGACCTTCCTGGCCGCCGTGTCGCGCGCCCGGCCCAAGATCGCCGACTATCCCTTCACCACGCTGCATCCCAATCTGGGCGTCGTCTATATCGGCGGCGAGGAATTCGTGGTCGCCGACATCCCCGGCCTGATCGAGGGCGCCCACCAGGGCGCCGGGCTGGGCGACCGCTTCCTGGGCCATATCGAGCGCTGCCGGGTGCTGCTGCATCTGGTCGACGGCACCGGCGAGGACGTGGCGGCCGATTATCTGGTGGTGCGCGAGGAGTTGCGCCAATACGGCGCCGGCCTCGACGAAAAGCCCGAGATCGTGGCGCTCAACAAATGCGACTCGCTGACGCCCGAGATGATCGCCGAGAAGATGGCCGCGCTGGCCGAGGTGGCCGGCGCCCCGCCGATGCCGCTGTCGGGCGTGGCCGGCATCGGGCTGGTCGACGTGCTGCACGCGCTGCTCGGCCATGTCCAGGCGGCGCGCCGGCGCGACAACGAGCGCGACGGCCCGCGGGTCAGCGAATGGGAGAATCCCCCGTGAATCCGATCGTCGCGGCGCGCCGGCTGGTCATCAAGATCGGCTCGTCGCTGCTGGTCGAGGAAAGCGGCAAGATCCACCGCCGCTGGCTCGACGCGCTGTGCGAGGACATCGCCGCCTGCCGCGCCCGCGGCCAGGAGGTGATCGTCGTCTCGTCGGGCGCCGTGGCGGTGGGCAGGCGCCATCTCGGCCTGGCCGACGGCGTGTTACGGCTCGAGGAAAAGCAGGCGGCGGCCGCCACCGGCCAAATCCGCCTCGCCCACGCCTATCAGGAGGCGCTGGCCCGCCACGAGGTGACGGTGGCCCAGGTGCTGCTGTCGATCGACGACAGCGAGAACCGGCGCCGCTACATCAACGCCCGCAACACGCTGGAGACCCTGCTTCGGCTGGGCGCCGTGCCGGTCATCAACGAGAACGACACGGTGGCCACCCAGGAACTGCGCTTCGGCGACAACGACCGTCTGGCGGCGCGCGTCGCCCAGATGTCGGGGGCCGAGGCGCTGGTGCTGTTCTCGGACATCGACGGCCTGTACACCGCCGATCCGCGCCGCGATCCCAACGCCCAATTCATCCCCGAGGTGCGCGAGCTGACCCCCGAGATCGAGGGGATGGCCGGCGATCCCGGCTCGAACTGGGGCTCGGGCGGCATGGTCACCAAGTTGCAGGCGGCGCGCATCGCGATGGCCGCCGGCTGCCGCATGGCGGTGGCGCCGGGGCGGGGCCAGCATCCCCTGGCCGAGATCGAGGCGGGCGGGCGCTGCACCTGGTTCGTGCCCTCGCAAACCCCGATGACGGCGCGCAAAAGCTGGATCGCCGGCTCGCTGAAGCCGGTCGGCGCCTTCGTGGTCGATGACGGCGCGGCGCGCGCCCTGACGCAAGGGCGCAGCCTGTTGCCGGCCGGCGTGGTCGGCGTCGAGGGCGCCTTCCTGAGGGGCGACGCCGTGGTGGTGAAAGGCAGGGACGGCCGCGCCCTGGCGCGCGGGCTCAGCGCCTACGCCGCCGACGACGCCAGGCGGCTGATGGGCCACCGGAGCGGCGACATCGAAGCCATTCTCGGCTATCGTGGCCGCGACGAATTCATTCATCGCGACGATCTGGTCGTCCTCGAACCGTGAAATTGCAGCAATGACCGACAGCCAACTCGAAACCTCGATGTTCGTCATGGGCAACCGCGCCCGCGCCGCCGCGCGGACCCTGGCCCAGGCCTCCACCGAAAAGAAGAACGCGGCGCTTGTCGCCGCCGCGCGGGCCTTGCGCGACGACGCCGATCTGGTGCTCGCCGCCAACGCGCGCGACATGGCGGCCGGCGCCGAAAAGGGTCTCGGCCCCGCCATGCTCGACCGCCTGCGGCTCGACGCGGGGCGGATCGAGGCGATGGCGCGCGGCCTGGACGAGGTCGCGGCGCTTGCCGACCCGGTCGGCGCGGTGATGGCCGAATGGACGCGGCCCAACGGCCTGCGCATCGCCCGCGTGCGGGTGCCGCTGGGGGTGATCGGCATCATCTATGAAAGCCGCCCCAACGTCACCGCCGATGCCGGCGCGCTGTGCCTCAAATCGGGCAACGCGGCCATTCTGCGCGGCGGCTCGGAAAGCTTCCATTCCTCGACGGCGATCATGGATTGCCTGCGCCGCGGCCTGGCGGCGGCCAAGCTGCCGGCCGATTCGCTGCAAATGGTGCCGACCACCGACCGCGAGGCGGTGGGCATCATGCTGCGCATGACCCGCCACATCGACGTCATCGTGCCGCGCGGCGGCAAGTCGCTGATCGAGCGGGTGATCGCCGAAAGCCGCATCCCGCTGTTCCAGCATCTGGAAGGCATCTGCCACACCTATGTCGACGGGTCGTCGGATTTGGAAATGGCGCGCCAGGTGGTGCTGAACGCCAAGATGCGGCGCACCGGCATCTGCGGCGCCACCGAGACGCTGCTGGTCGACCGCCGCGTGGCGGCCAGCCACCTGCCGGTGCTGATCGGCGACCTGCTCGAGGCCGGCTGCGAGGTGCGCGGCGACGAGGCCTCGCGCGCCGTCGATCCCCGCGTCAAGCCGGCGCTGACCGCCGACTGGGACACGGAATATCTCGACGCGATCATCGCGGTGAAGGTGGTCAACGGGGTCGGCGGGGCGATCGCCCATATCGGCGCGCACGGCTCGCAGCACACCGACGCCATCGTGACCGAGGACCAGCACGCCGCCGACCGCTTCATCGCCGAGGTCGACAGCGCCATCGTCATGCACAACGCCTCGACCCAGTTCGCCGATGGCGGCGAGTTCGGCATGGGCGCCGAGATCGGCATCTCGACCGGCAAGCTGCATGCGCGCGGCCCGGTGGGGGTCGAGCAGTTGACCAGCTTCAAATACGTGGTGCGCGGCACGGGTCAGACGCGGGTCTGAGATGAATGGTCCGCCGCCGCCCAATCCCTGGGGAGACCGCCGCCGGCGGCGGGTTGGGCTGCTGGGCGGCTCGTTCAATCCGGCCCATGCGGGGCACCGCCACATCAGCCTGCTGGCGCTGGCCCGTTTGCGCCTCGACGAGGTGTGGTGGATGGTTTCGCCGCAGAACCCGTTGAAGCCGGTCGTCGGCATGGCGCCCTTCGCGCGGCGCGTCGACCTGGCCATGCGGGTGGCCCGCCACCCGCGCATCCGGGTGACCGGCATCGAGGCGGCGCTGGGCACCCGATTCACCGCCGACACCGTGTCGGTCTTGCGCCGCCGTTTTCCGCGGGTGCGCTTTGTTTGGCTGATGGGCGACGACAATCTGCTGCAGATTCCACGCTGGGAGCGATGGCTGTCCATCTTCCGCAGCGTTCCCGTTGCAGTTTTCGCGCGCGGTTCATATTCTTTGAAGGTGCTGTCGGGTCTTGCCGCCCGGCGTTTCTCCCACCGCCGGGCCCAGCCCAGGGCGGCGGGAACGATCGCCGAGCGGGTGCCGCCGGCCTGGGTTTATCTGCCCCTCCGCCGTCATGCCGCCTCGGCGACGGAGATTCGACGGCGCATGGCGGCTGAAAAGCAAAGGAGTACACCATTCAACGGTTGAACCTCTCTCCGATCGACCCGGAGCGACTGGTCGAACTGGTCGTCGACGCGCTCGACGACGACAAGGCCGAAGACATCACGATCATCGATTTGCGCGGCAAGTCCTCGATGGCCGACCACATGGTGGTCGCCTCGGGCCTTTCGCAGCGGCATGTCGGCGCGCTGGCCCAGCACCTCACCGAGAAGCTGAAAAAGCGGGGGCTGTCGGTGGCGACCGAGGGCGAGCGCGCCTGCGATTGGGTGCTGATCGACGCCGGCGACATCGTGGTCCACCTGTTCCGCCCGGAAGTGCGGGCCTTCTACAATCTGGAAAAGATGTGGGGGGTGCCGCAGCCGGCCAGCCGGGTCGCCGGGCTGACCGCCTGACGTGCGTTCGCTGTTGGCGGCGGTGGGCCGCGCCAAGGCCGGACCCGAGAAGGATCTGTTCGAGATCTGGGCCGGCCGCCTGACGCCGCCTTTGGTTCTGAAGGAAGTCGAGGAACGCCGCCCGCTCCCCGTCGCCGAGCGGCGGACGCGCGAGGGCGCCCTGCTGCTCGCCACCCTGCCACCCGGCGCCGTGGTGGTGGCGCTGGACGAACGCGGCGGCCAGCTCTCCAGCGAAGCCTTCGCCGAGCGTCTGTCGGCTTGGCGCGACGCCGGCAACCCTTGGGCCGCCTTTCTGATCGGCGGCGCCGATGGCCATGACGAGGCGGTGCGCCGCCGCGCCGATCTGGTCTTGTCGCTGGGCGCGATGACCTGGCCCCACATGCTGGTCCGCGCCATGCTGGCCGAGCAGCTCTATCGCGGCCAGTGCATCCTGGCGGGGCATCCCTATCACCGCTCCTGATGTTTGGGGGCTCGTCACGGATGTTGCTTTTCGCGCCGCGCCGTAGCACCTTCGAACGGGTGGGGAAAACGGGGGCCAGTCGGGACATCATGACGGATTCGGTGAATCTGGACGGCATTCCCGCCGAGGAGGTGGACGGCTTCCTGGCCTATCGGGCCAAGGTCGCCGGCACGAACATCAGCGCGCAGACCCTTCTCGCCACCGACTATCTGAACCATTTCAACGAAATCATCATGCTGCTTGAAATGGTTCCCGACATGCCGGACTGCCTGGACGAGGCCAAGGAGTGGCAGCCCAAGGGCTATCAGGACCATTTCCGCGACTCGACCTTCTCGGACAAGGAGTTGGCGATCGAGGCCTACGCGCACGTGCCCAGCAAGTTCCGCCGGCCGTTCGAAGACATCCTGGCGCAGATGAACCAGAACGTGTTCGAAACCATCGACCGCCTGCAGAAGATCATCGACGAGGAAAACGGCCACGAGGAGATGCTGAAGGACGCCGCGCGGATGGGCTCGCGCAACGTTCAGCTTCTGATGGACCGCGCCAGCGCGGTGATCCACGGCAGCGACCGCGCCATGGACCAGTCCGAGATCGATGGCATGCTGAACGGCTGAGGCGATGGGCCGGCGTGGCGCCGTCCTGGTGTCGCTGGCGCTGGTCGGGCTGGCGGCGGCGGGACTGGCGTCCGACGTCGAGATCGTTCGCGTCCTCGCGGTGTTCGCCCTGTTTCTCGCCGCCTGGGCCGGCACCCATGCGGCGCTCGGGCGCCCCTTGCCGGCGCCCTGGCGGAGTTGTCGCGTTCCGGAGACTGGGACCATGAGGATTTCACTGGTCGTCGCGGTCGCCGCGAACGGCGCCATCGGCCGGGGCAACGATCTGCCCTGGCGCCTGCCCGCCGATCTGCGCCACTTCAAGCGGGTCACCATGGGCAAGCCGGTCATCATGGGCCGCCGCACCTTCGAATCGATCGGCAAGCCCTTGCCCGGCCGCCTCAATCTGGTGGTCTCCAACAGCCCGGACTTCAAGCCCGAGGGGGTCGTCGTGGTGGGCGGGCTGGCCGCCGCCCTGGACGCCGCGCGGGCCGCCGGCGCCGCCGAGGCCATGGTGATCGGCGGCGCCCGCCTGTTCGCCGAGGCGCTGCCCATCGCCGACCGCATCCACCTCACCGAGGTTCACGCCACGGTCGAGGGCGACGTGTTCCTTCCCGATTTCGACCGCGCCGCTTGGCGTGAATCGACGCGCGAGCGTCATGCCGCCGCGGCTGGCGAGGTGGCCGATTACAGCTTCGTCACGCTGGATCGGCGGTAAGGGTCCACTCGCCGAATTTATTTACCACAGTCACATACTTTTGGCGGGGGATGGGCCATCGTCTCGTCCGCGTCCAATCGATGGAGTCTGGAATGGGTAATGTGAAGATCGGTGTGCGGTTGGTGGCCCTGGTGACGCTGTTGTCGTCGGTGGTGATCGTGATGATCTGGCTCGGCGCCCGCGGGATGGGCGCCATCGAGGCGGGGCTCAAGACGGTCTACGAGGATCGCACCGTCGCGCTGGGTCAAGTCGCGGAAATCCAGAACACCCTTCAGCGCATCCGCATCCGCGCCGTCAACACCGTGTTGGCCGAGGACGAGCGGGACCGCGCCAAGCAGATCGCCGACATTCGGACGTTCGAGGCCGGCATCGACAAGATCTGGTCCGCCTACATGGCGACCTATCTGACCCCGGAAGAGAAGCGGATCGCGGACCAATTGGCGCGACTGCTCGACGATTATCGCGATGTCCGCAATGAAGTGTTGACGCTGGCCGGCGCGGGAAGCCGCGACGCCGCCATGGCCTTGGCGCGGGGCGCCGCCAACCAGCGGTTCCGCGCCGCGGAAGAGGAGATGCAGGCGCTGGTCGATCTCCAGATTCGCGTGGCTCGGGAAGAGTACGAGAAGGGCGTGGCGACCGCCGCATCCAGTGCGAGGCTGTCGCTGGCGCTTGGCGGCGGCGGGCTGCTGATCGGCATCGCGCTGGCGCTGGCCGTCGTCCGCTCGATCACCGGCCCGCTCAGGGACTCGGTCGCGGTGATGGGCCGTTTGGCGAACAACGATCTCGACGTGGACGTGCTCGGCCAGCGGCGGAAGGACGAGGTCGGCGACATCAGCCGCGCCGTCCAGGTGTTCAAGGACAACGCCATCGCCATGCGCCGCATGGAGGCCGAGCAGGTCGAGATGAAGAACCGCGCCGACATGGAGAAGCGTCAAGCCATGCGCGAACTGGCCGATGGATTCGAGGCCAGCGTGAAAGGCGTCGTGCAGGGCGTCTCGTCGGCCGCCACCGAGATGCAGGCGACCGCCTCGTCATTGTCCTCGGTCGCCGACCAGGCCTCGACGCGGGCGACGGTGGTGTCGGCCGCCGCCGAACAGGCGTCGGCCAATGTTCAGACGGTCGCGTCGGCCGCCGAGGAGTTGTCCTCGTCGATCGGCGAAATCGGCCGCCAGGTCGCCCAGGCCTCGACGATGGCCGGCAACGCCGTCGAGCGGGCCAATCGGACGGACGCGCTGGTCCGCGACTTGGCCGAATCCGCCAACCGCATCGGCGAAGTGGTGGCCCTGATCAACGACATCGCCAGCCAGACCAACCTGCTGGCCCTCAACGCCACCATCGAAGCCGCCCGCGCCGGCGAGGCGGGCAAGGGCTTCGCGGTGGTGGCCAACGAGGTCAAGTCGCTGGCCAATCAGACGGCCCGCGCCACCGACGACATCGGCAAGCAGATCGCGGGCGTCCAGGGCGCCACCCAGCAGGCGGTCGGCGCCATCAAGGACATCGCCGGCCTGATCGCCTCGATCAACGAGGTCTCGGCCGGCATCGCCTCGGCGGTCGAGGAGCAGTCGGCGGCGACCCAGGAGATCGCCCGCAACGTTCAGCAGGCGGCGGCCGGAACCCAGGAGGTGACCACCAACATCGCGGGCGTCCAGCAAGCCGCCGAAGAGGCCGGCGACGGCTCGCGGCAGGTGCTGGGGGCGGCCGGCGAGCTGTCGCGCCAATCCGAGAATCTTCGGCGCGAGGTCGACTCGTTCATCGCCCGCGTGCGGGCGGGTTGACCGGGCGGATCATGCCAGCGCGCCAATGAACCGACCCATCGGCGGCAAAGCCGCCATTGAGCAGGCGCCACCAAGGGACCGGGGCTGTACGGGCGATTCGCCGCTCCCTTGGTGTCCTTGGTGTCCTTGGTGTTTCCCCACCTGCGTTCGATAAAGTCATCATGCCCCGACCAAGGCTGATTCCTTCGCCCTCCGGGGCGTCGGCTTGGCGGGCGCCGTTTCGCATGCCAGCTCCGTGCGAACCGCCTTGCCAAGTTGATAGCCCAGTTCGCGATAGGCCTCGAACTGGGCCTCGTCGAAGAACTGATCGGCCGTCGATTGATGCGGGAAGGCGGCGTTCGCGGCGCGATAGGCGTACAGATCGGCCGGAAGGCCGGTGGTTACGGTCGGCTTCAGGTAGACCAGCCTGCCGGGCTTTTGGTTCGGATAGAGGATGGTGGCCACCGCGAAGCCGCGCCGGGCCATCGTCGAGGCGTCGGAAACGAGGTCGGCGAGCGGCGTGTCGAACGTCACCTGGATGCCAAAATCCACCCGCGCCTTTTCGATCGCGTTGCCAAGGTCGGCGAAGCTGAAGTTCGGGTCGCAACCGGCGTCGCTGACCACGATCAGGTCAAGCTTGCGGCGGAACAACTCGTAGGAGCTGTGGACACTTAGCGCAACCACAGGACGGTAGCCGCGATGGTGACGATGGCGCGGTAGTTTCTGGCGGTCTTCTCATATCGCGTTGCGACGCGCCGGAACTGTTTGAGCTTGCTGAAGCAGCATTCGACGAGGTGCCGCTGAGCGTATAGGTGCTTATCGAGCGGGTATTTGCTGGCACGCGACGGATTGTTGGGGATGACCGCGAGAGCGCCTTTGTCAGCGATCACTTGGCGGAAGCGGTCGGAGTCGTAGGCCGTGTCGGCCATGACGATTTCGGCGGATAGATCTTCAATCAAGGGCGCGGCCTGAGGCGCATCGCCCATTTGGCCCGCCGTCAGCGTAAAGCGCACCGGACATCCCAGCCCTCGGACCGCCATATGGATTTTTGTGCTCAACCCGCCGCGCGACCGGCCGATGGCCTGATTTTGAGCCCCCCTTTTGCGCCACTGGCGTGCTGGTGGGCGCGAATGACGGTGGAATCGACGATCAGATATTCGAAGTCCGGGTCGTCGGACATCGCCTCAAAGATTCGCCACCAGACCTTCTTCTGGCTCCATCGGCTGAAACGGCGGAAAACACTGTTCCAATCGCCGAAGACTTCGGGCAGATCCCGCCAAGGCGACCCCGTCCGCACGATCCAAAGCACGCCTTCGACGAACATTCGGTTGTCGCGTCCCGTCGAGCCTTTCTGATCAGGCCGACCGATGATCAGACCGGATATCCGCTCCCACTGGGCATCGTTCAGCACCAAGCGATCCATCACACCCAAGACGGCCTCCCCAAAAGCAGTCTTGAATCAGATCGTGTCCCAGGGAGTGGTGTAGGAGCGGCGAGGCCATCTCGATCTCCGGCGGGTTGGGCCGGGTACGTCAGGCGGCCACGGCGGGCAGCCCGACCAGGGGATCATCGCCCAGGTGGGCGATGGT
>JADGAL010000299.1 GCA_015232025.1 Alphaproteobacteria bacterium | reverse complement strand
AGCCGGCGCTCGATCAGCGCCTCGCCGCCCGGCACCGGCCGGCATCCAGCCTCCAGACGCTCGGCCGGCGTGGCGGCGCGGGCGCCGAGATCGGCGAGGATGGCGCGGTCGAGCGTCACGACCGGTCCCCGTCGAGATAGGGGGGAAGCGCGAAGCCGGCCAGATAGGCGCCGATATCGGGGGCGCGGTAGCGCGGATGGGCCGGACCCGCGACCTCCGGCGCCTCGACGCCGTCGTCGCAGGGCGCCGACAGGGCCATCGCCGCCACGGCGGTGCCGATCATCCGCCAGCCATCCTCGTACAAGGTCACGGCCACCAATTGGCCGCCCGCCCGGATGATGCCGTCGCGGCCGGCCAGACCGTGCTCGGCCTCCAGCAGTTCCGAGGAATAGAACGGCGTGGCGGCCGGCCAGTGTCCCTGTCCGTCGCACAACTCGAGCAGCCGCAATTGGGCGCGCCGCAGCAGGCGGTCGCGGCATCCCAGGGCCGACAAGGCGAGAATGGCGCAGGCGGTCGAGAACGCCTCGTCCCAGCGGCCGAAGCCCCCCTGGGGGTTGACGGCGGCGCGCAGTTCGGCCTCCAGCCGGCGATCGGGCGAGGCCAGCGCGAACAGCCAATCGACCAGGAAGGGATTGGCGAAGAACAACGCGCCGCGCCGCTCGAACCAATCGTCCAGCTGCCCCAATTCGGCCAGCCCCGCCTCGCGGCGCAGGGCGCGGACGGCCAGCGTGGTTCCCAGATCGGCGCGCCGCCAATGGCGGGTGCGCGGCGATACGACCATGTCCAATTGCGGCAGGTAGCCGCCCGCGCCGTCCGAGAAGCGTTCCAGCCGCTCGACCGCCGCCGGATCGGACAGGCCCAGCAGGACCAGGGCGGAATCGGTGGCGGTGACCAGCCGTCCGCGGTGAAAGGCCCACAGCCCGTCCTGCCGCGCGGCGTCGAGGTGGCGGCGCAGCAACTCGGCCGCCGCGACCAGCCCGGTCTCGACATCGGCGATCCGCCGCAGGGCGCGGGCCACGAAGCCCAGCGGCACCAGATCGCCATAGGGATGGGGCGCGGCGGGCGGCGGCGGCAGGCAGGTCATCGCCAAACTCTGACGGCGCGCCGCCAAGGCCATCTGGCCAAGCTGGTTCATCGCGAGGTGACGGGCGCGCGCCACCCGCGTCTCGGCGGCGGCGCGCAGTCCGGCCAGCTGCACGCCGTCGACATGGCCGTGATCGAGGAAGAAGCGGTTGCAGTTGCCGGTGCGGCTCAAGCCGCCCAGCAGCCCGGCCAACAGGTGGGCGGTCAGCCGGTTGCGGAAGCGGGCGCGCCACAACGGCCCCACCGGCTCGGCGCCCAGATAGGTGACGCCGACCGCCGCCAGCAACTCGTAATGGCGGCAGGGCGGCGGGGCGGCGAAGATCGCCCGCGCCTCGGCCACCCCGTCCTCGATGGTGGCGGCCAGCAGGGTGGGCGGCCAGCCCTCGGCATGGCCCACGCCCAACAGGTCGGGCGCCGGGTCGACCAGGGCCAAGGCTTCGGCGTGGCGGGACCACAAGCTGCGGGCCGGGTCGCGCGCCGGGGGCGGAACCGAATCGAGCCAGCGCGTTCGGCCCTCGACGATCACGCCGCGCCCGGCCGCCGTCAGCACGACCCAGGTGGCGCCCGAGAGATCGGAATCGGGCGGCAGATGGAAAATGGTCACCAGGGTGGCCAGGTCGCAAATCGGACGCAGCGGTTCGAGCCGGAACATCACCAGCCATTCCAACGTCTCGTCGAGCGACTCCAGCAGCTCTCGCATCATGTCTCCTCAGGCACTCGACAAAGGCGGGTGAATGATGTTCACTCGCGCCACCATGGTGCCGGGGTGGGCCGGCATCGGAAAAGATTGGGGGACTTTTAGCATGACGTCGCCGACCGATACCGCTCCGCGCGCGCTGACCCGCGCCGAGATCGAGGCCAAGATCATCAAACGCTGCTGGGAGGACGAGGCGTTCTCGGCCGAATTCCGCGCCGATCCGGCCGCCGCCTTCCTGAAATACACCGGCGTTTCCGGCGACAAGTTGCCGCGTCTGGTCATCCACGACGAAAAGCCCGGCGAGTGGCACATCGTCATCCCCGCCAAGCCGGCCCAGACTGGCGAGTTGAGCGACGACGAGTTGGAGAAGGTGGCCGGCGGCACCGACGTCTTCGCGACGATCTCGCTGACCGTGGTGGTCACGACGGCGGTCACGGGCGGCGTGGTGTCGGCGGCCGAGACCAACGACTGGTGGTAAGGGGCGTCACAGCCTCTGCCTCTCGGCCAATTTGGTGAACGCGCCACCGCGGGCCAGCAGCTCGCGGTGGGTGCCGCTTTCCACGATACGACCCCGTTCGACCACGTAAATCCGGTTCACGCCCTCGATGGTGCTGAGCCGGTGCGCCACCACGATGCGGGTCATGTTCAGCCCGCCCAGCGTCCGCTTGACGACGTCCTGGGTGCGGTTGTCCAGCGCGCTGGTCGCCTCGTCGAACACCAGGATGCGCGGCCGGCGCACCAGGGCGCGGGCGATCAGCAGCCTTTGCCTTTGGCCGCCCGACAGGGTCGAGCCGCTGTCGGTCAGCACCGTGCCCAGCCCCATCGGCATGGCCCGGACGTCGGCGTCCAGCCCGGCCAGCCGCAGCGCGTGCCAAGCGTCGGCCTCGGTCAGCGGCGCGGCGCCGATCAGGTTCTCAAGGATGCTGCCGGCCGCCAGCCGGCCCGCTTGCAGCACCACGCCGATTTGGCGGCGCACGGCGGGCAGGTCCAGCCCGTCGAGATCGCGGCCGTCCAGATAGATGCCGCCCGAGCCCGGCTTCTCCAGCCCCAGCAGCAGTCTTAGCAGGGTCGATTTGCCGGCCCCCGACGGCCCCACGAAGGCGACGTGCTCGCCCGGCTGGATGTGGAACGAAACCTCGTTCAGCACTGGACGCTGTTCGTCATAGGCGAAGGTCACGGCGCGGAATTCGACCGCGCCGGCCAGTTCGCCCGGATCGGCGCGCCGCTCGGCGCATTCGGGAACGGCGTGCAGGATGGTCTCGGCGCGGCGGTACAGCGGCTTCAGCGCCGAGAAGGTGGTCGCCGTGCCGATGGTCTGCGCCAGCGACGCCATGAAGTGACCGAACGCCGCGTTGAAGGCCAGCCACGAGGACAGGTCCAGCCCATCGCCCCCCGGCGCCAGGCGGACGCCGCCGACATAGGCGAACAGCACCAGCGACGAGGCCAGCGGCAGCACCTCGGAAATCAGCTTTTGCCAGACGCCCAGCCGGCGCACCGCGTAGTCCAGGCGCTTCCGCTCCAGGAACATGCCGGCCCAGCGGCTGAAGGCGGCCGCCTCGGCGCCGCCCACCCGCAGCTTGGCCATCGACCCGATCACCTGGAACACGAAGCCCTCGGCCTTGCCTTGCAGGGCGAACAGCCCGTGCTGGTGCGGAAGCTGGAGAAAGGCCACGCCCGCGATGACCAGCGACGCGACCAGCGCCACCCCGAATGCCACCAGGGCCAGATCGGGCAAGCTGACGAACATGTAGATCAGGCTGGTCAGCGCGAAGATCAGACCGATCACCCCCTGGCTGGCGGTCGACACCAGCATTTCGCGGATGCGCGTGACGCCGATCGCCCGATCGCACAGATCGCCGGCCAGATGTTTGCGGAAGAAATGCGCGGGAAGCCGCAGCATGCGGTCCCAGATCGCCGCCTGCACATGGCCGTCCATCAGCCCCTGCAAACGCAGCAGCGACAGCCCGCGGCAGATTTCGAAGATCGCGACGCCCAGCGCGGTCATCACCAGCCCGCCGACCAGCACCAGATGATTGCCGATGTCGGCGTGCGGCAAAACCTGGTCGAACAGCAGCCGCACCAGCCAAGGCGTGGCGAGCGCCAGCACCCCGGCCAGCAATCCCCACAGCAGCACATGGCGCAATTCGCCCCAATGGCCCGCGATGGCGAAGCCCAGCACCTCGCGCAGCGCCACCGGCCGGTCGGGCAGGCGGCGGAAGAACTGGAAGGCGGCGCCCTCGAAGCGTGGCGCGTCGGCCGCCGTCACCCGCCGGACAAGGCCCGCGACCGGATCGCGGCAGTCCCAGCCGCCACCCCGCCTGGGCAGCAAGGCCACCGGCCGCCGCTCGCCGTCTTGATCTCGGATGGCGACCAGCGGCAGGCCGCTTTCGGTCCACCACGCGCCGTCCAGCGCCACTTGCCGCACTTGCAGGCCCGAGGCGCGGGCGATGTCGTGGATCGGGTCGCTGGGCAAGCCGGCCCGCGGCGGCGGCGGCGCCACCACGGTCTCGCCCATGGTCTGGGCGACCGTGGCGCAGGCGGCGAGCAGGGCGTGGTCAAAACCCTCGCCCTCCACGCTCCTCGAAACG
>JADGAL010000298.1 GCA_015232025.1 Alphaproteobacteria bacterium | reverse complement strand
AGGATGGCGACCCGCTCGGCGGTGTCGCCGGTGCGGAACAGCGGCGGCACCTCGTCGGGCGACGCCGCCAGCAGCGCCCAAGCCCGCGCCGCCTCGGCCAGCGACCAATCCTCGGGCGCCGCC
The DNA here is from genome assembly GCA_015232025.1 of Alphaproteobacteria bacterium. Classification (GTDB taxonomy): domain Bacteria; phylum Pseudomonadota; class Alphaproteobacteria; order Rhodospirillales; family Magnetospirillaceae; genus JADFZP01. The sequence goes on along the minus strand of JADGAL010000298.1, from coordinate 4,252 downwards.
ACCCCGGCGGCGCGCAACACCCGGACCTCGTCGTCCGAGAACCCGGCCGGACCAGGAAACCGCCGCCCGGCCCCGGCGAACCCGGCCAAGCGATCACGGCCCTCCAACCACGCCCAACCCTCGGGCGCTTGGCGGCGCAAAGCGGCGGCGATGGCATCGGATATTTCGGCGCGCACGGCTCCCTCCCCGTCCTTGTCGGAAGGTGGGCCGGGGATGGCGGCGGCGCAATGCCGGCACTGGGAGGAGGGTGGTTCGCGAGATCAACGCAAGTGGATTAGTTGCTCGCCAGGATGCCTTCGCGATCATCCGGCACGGACCGACTCCGCAACCGGCACACTCCGCAGATACAGGGTATCCGGGCTGAAATCCTGCTCGTGCGGCCAGGCTATGAAGCCCGACATCGCCCGTACCGAACGAAAATAGGCCGGGTCGCGCAGCTCCTTGAATACGCCTCGATCCAGGTATGGCTCGACGCAAAAGAGCCGCCGCTCACCGTTGGCGAAGGTGAGCAGGAGAGAAAAGCCCTCCAGAGCCTGCACGGCCGTGACTTCGGGATGCATGGCTCGTCACCTCAACGCAGTGGCTCGATGCGGAACACCGATTCGCCCTGAACGGCCAACGCCCAATCGGCTATCAGTTCCTCGCGGTGGATCTCGATCCAGGCCAGAACCAGCCGCAGCTTGTTGGCCGGCAGGTCGCCGGCCAGCACGTCACCCGCCGCGATGCCCAACACGGATGATGATGCCGTAGAACATGGATATCACGGGCATCGCGCACCACCTCGCTCCAACGGCTCCGACGGACAGCTATGCGCAAACCGGCCAACTTTTCAAGGCCTTCACCGCCTTTCCGGCAATACCCTAAAGCGCAATCCCCACATTGTCGATCAACCGCGCCCGGCCCAGGCGGGCGGCGGCGAGCAGGCGGGCGGGGCGGGTGACGCGTTCGCCGACCGGGGCGAGGGTTTCGGCGTCGCGGGCTTCGACGTAATCCACGGGACCGAAGCCGGCCTTTTCCAATTCCGCGACGGCCCAGGCGGTGCGCGTGGCGACGTCGGCGCCGGCCGCGAGGTCCGAAGCGACTTGGGACAGGATGGCGTAAAGGCGCGGGGCGCGGGCGCGGTCCTCGGGGCCGAGATAGGCGTTGCGCGACGACATGGCGAGGCCATCGGGCTCGCGCAGGGTCGGCGCGCCCTCGACCGTCACGGGGATGTCGAGATCGCGCACCAGACGGCGGATCACCTGAAGCTGCTGCCAGTCCTTTTCGCCGAACACAGCGACGTCGGGCAGGGATTGCAGCAGCAGCTTGGTCACCACGGTGGCGACGCCCGCGAAATGGCCGGGGCGGACGGCGCCGCACAGGCCCTCGGAGACGCCGGTCACCGTGACGGTGGTGGCGAAGCCCTCGGGATAGACCTCGTCGACCGGCGGGGCGAACAACAGATGCGCGCCGGCCGCGTCGAGCAGGGCGGCGTCGTCGGCCTCGCGCCGCGGATAGGCCGCGAGATCCTCGGCGGGGCCGAACTGGCGCGGATTGACGAAGATCGTGGCGACCACCCGATCGGACAGCGACAGCGCCTTTTCGACCAGCGACAGATGCCCGGCGTGCAGGGCGCCCATGGTCGGCACCAGGCCGACCCGCAGGCCCTCGCGGCGCCAGAGGGCGACGCGTTCGCGCAGATCGCGCACCCGGCGAATGGTCTCCAGGCTCATGGCCTCAACCCTTCTTCACGCCGAAGCAATGCTCGGGACCGGGGAAGGCGCGGCTGCGCACCTCGTCGGCATAGGCTTGGGCGGCGTCGGCCACCGCCGTCGAGAGATCGGCGTAGCGCTTGACGAAGCGCGGCCGGAACTCGTTGAACAGGCCCAGCATGTCCTCGGTGACCAAGACCTGCCCGTCGCAGGCCGGCGAGGCGCCGATGCCGATGGTCGGAGCCGCAACCTCGGTGGTCAGTTGGCGGGCCACCGGTTCGACGGTGCCTTCCACCACGATGCAGAAGGCGCCGGCCTCGGCCACCGCATGCGCGTCGGCCAGGATGGCCTGGGCCTCGTCCTGATCGCGGCCCTGGGCGCGGAAGCCGCCCAGCACATGCACCGATTGGGGCTTCAGCCCGACATGGGCCATCACCGGAATGCCGCGCGCCGTGAGGAAGGCGATGGTGTCGGCCAGTTCACGACCGCCCTCGAGCTTGACCGCCGCGCAGCCGGTTTCGGCCATCACGCGGGCGGCGTTGCGGAACGCCTGGGCCGGCGATTCCTGATAGCTGCCGAACGGCATGTCGACCACCACGCAAGCCTGGCGCGAGGCGCGCACCACGGCGCGGCCATGGCCGATCATCATGTCGAGGGTGACCGCCAGCGTGGTCTCCATGCCATAGATCACCATGCCGAGCGAGTCGCCGACCAGCAGGATGTCGACATGCGGATCGAGCAGCCGCGCCATGGTGGCGGTGTAGGCGGTGAGGCAGACCACCGGCTGTCCACCCTTGCGGGCCTGGATGTCGCGGCAGGTGAGGCGCCTGGTTTCGCTGTGTGTGCTCAACGGTTCCTCCCGTGTCTCCCCCTCTGTTTACCCTTTTTTCGCAGGTGCGAAAAGGATCAACCGCCATCGGCGATCTGACGCAGCCGATCGGCCTCGCGCAACACGGCGTGGCCGAGGTCGGGCAGCCCGATCAGTCCGTCGCGGCGGAACTGGGTCAGGGTGCGGCTGACCGTCTCGATGGTCAGGCCAAGATAGTCGGCGATGTCGGAACGGCTCATCGGCAGCGCCACGGCCGGACCGTGATGGCCGCGGCGCGCCGCCCGCCGGTCCAGCATCACCAGGAACGAGGCGACCTTCTCGCGCGCCGTCTTGCGCCCCAGCAGCAGCATCTGTTCATGCGCGGCGGCGAGGTCGTCGATCGCCAGCCCGAGCAGGCGCCGCTCAAGCCTGGGCACCTCGGCGAACAGCGCCTCGAGCTTGCGCCGGGGAAAGCGGCACAGCAGCGCGGGCGTCATCGTCTCGGCCGTGTAGGCGTAGCCGCCATCCAGCGCCAGCCCGAAGAAATCGCCCGCGAACAGGAAGGCGGTGACTTGGCGGCGGCCGTCGGACAGCAGCTTGTAAAGCTTCACCGCGCCCGAGGAGATCGAATACAGGTGGGTGGCCGGATCGCCCTCGCGGAACACCGAATCATGGGCGATCAGGTTGACTTGGCCCAGCATGGCCGACAGCCGGCTGGGTTCATCGGCGTCGCCGGGACCGGGGCCGCAAAAGGCCAAGCTGCCGTGCTCGCAGATCAGGCAGGGCGTGCCTGGAATTTCGGCGGAAGTGTCGTTGAACTGGGCCATCGGGCTCCGCTCTCGCCGCGCCCGCGAATCATTATCCCCTTTCGGCGGGCACCGCAAGATCATGGCTTGGGGTCGCGGCCGTCGTCGTCATCGTCGAACAGGATGCGGTTGGCCGCCCCGTCGAGGTCGTCGAACTGCCCCGAGCGCAGCGCCCACAGAAAGGCGGCCAGACCCAGCCCGCCCAACGCCAGGGCGACCGGAATCAGCATCAGCAGATTGGTCACTCAGCGCCTCCCGGCCAGCCTGAGGGCATTGGCGATCACCACCACCGAGGAGGTGGACATGGCGATGGCGGCGATCAGCGGCGTCACCAGCCCCATCACCGCCAGGGGCACGGTAACCACGTTGTAGAGGAAGGCCAAGACGAAATTCTGCTTCACCAGCCGGTCGGCGCGGCGCGCCACGGCGATCGCCTCGACCACCGGCCCCAGGCGCAGGCCCTGGAACACCACGTCGGCCGCCGTCTGGCTGACATCGACCGCCGTCGAGGGCGACAGCGAGACATGGGCCGCCGCCAGGGCCGGGGCGTCATTCAGACCGTCGCCGACCATCAGCACCCGGCGCCCGCGCGCCGCCTGTTCGTCGAGCAGCGCGCATTTGCCCGATGGCGTCTGGCCGGCCCGCCAGTCTTCGATGCCCAGTTGCTCGGCCATCGCCGCCACCACCGGGCGGCGGTCGCCCGAGGCGAGCAGCAGGGCGAAGCCCTGGCGGCGCAATTCGGCCACCACCGGGGCGGCGTCGGGGCGCGGCTGGTCGCGGAAGCAAAAGCGCAGCGGCGGCCGGCCGGGACGAGCCAGCCACAATTCGGGGCCGGAACCCTCGCCGTCCTCGTCGGCCACGCCGACGAAACGCCGGCTGCCCAGGCGGATCGGCCCGGCTTCAAGCCCCTCGCCGGGGATTTCACGGACGTCGGCGGCCAGCTTGGC
>JADGAL010000297.1 GCA_015232025.1 Alphaproteobacteria bacterium | reverse complement strand
GGCGGGCTTGCGCGTGGCCCTGGCCCAGGTCCTGCGCGTCCTCGCCCGCGCCGAGCCGGGCCGGCCGCTGGTCCATCGCCGTCTGGCCGACACCCTGTCCGATCTGGGCGACGCGCCCGGCGCCCGCGACGCCTATGTCGCGGCGCTGCTCGCCGATCCCTCGGATCGGACGGCGCGCTGGCTGGCCGGCCGGGTGCTGCCCCGGGTCTACAACGTGCCCGAAGAGATCGATCTGTGGCGCGGCCGCTTCGTCGACGCGCTTGGCGCGCTGGTCGCGACCACCCCGCTGGACAGCGCCGAGGCGGCGGTGCGGGCCGCCAACGCCCTGCTGTTACGCACCAATTTCGAACTGGCCTACCAGGCGCGCGACGACCGGCCGGTGCAGGAGATGTGGGGCCGGCTGGCTTCGCGGACGATGGCCGCGGTGTTTCCCGATCTGGCCACCACGCCCCCGCGCCCCGAGCGGCCCGATGGGCGCATCCGCATCGGCTACGCCTCGTCGTTCTTCTGGAGCCACACCATCGCGCTGTTGTTCGCCGGCTGGATCATGCGGGCCGATCGCCAGCGCTTCGCGGTTCACGTCTATCTGACCGCCGGCCAGCGCGACGGCACCAGCGAGACCCTGGGCCGCCACGCGGACCAGTTCCGCGATCTGCGCGGCGCCGATTTCGCCGGCGCGGCGCGCGCCATCCGCGACGACCGCCTGGACGTGCTGGTCTTTCCCGATCTGGGCATGGAGCCGCGCTCGTTCATGCTGGCGGCGCTCAAGCTGGCTCCGGTGGTGTGCGTGGGGATGGGCCATCCGGTGACCAGCGGCCTGCCCACCGTCGACTGGTTCCTGTCCAGCGACCTGATGGAGCCCGAGGACGGCGAGGCCCATTACAGCGAGAAGCTGCTGCGCCTGCCCGGCACCTCGTTCCACTACACGCCCAACACCAGCCCGCCGGCCAAGGACCGCGAGGCGCTCGGCTTGCCCCGGGACGGGGTGCTCTATCTGTGCTGCCAGGCGCAGCAGAAATATCTGCCGCAATACGACGTCCTGTTCACGGCGATCGCCGCCCGCCTGCCGACGGCGCGCTTCGTGTTCATCGAGCACCGCGCCATGGTGCAGGTCAACCGGCTGTTTCGTGCCCGCCTGGAACGCGCCTTCGCCGCCAAGGGGCTTGATCCGGCGCGCCATCTGGTGTTCCTGCCGTGGCTGGCCTGGACCGATTTCCTCGACCTCAACGCCGCCTGCGACGTGTTCCTCGACAGCGTCGGCTGGTCGGGCGGCAACACCAGTTTCGAGGCGCTGTCGCGCGGCGTGCCGCTGGTCACCTGGCCCGGCCGCTTCATGCGCGGCCGCCACGCCCTGGCCATGTTGCGCGTCCTGGGCGCCGAGGAGTGCGTCGCCCGCGACGCCGACCATTACGTCGAGATCGCCGTCCGGCTGGGCGGCGCCGATCCCGCCTTCCGCGACCGCCAGCGCGCCCTGATCGCCGCCGGCCGCGACCGCCTGTTCCGCGACCGCGCCCCGGTCGACGCGCTGGAGGACTTCTACCGCCGGGTGGCGGGGTGATTCACGCCAAGGCGTCGATGGTGTTCGAAAGTCTGACCAGCGGGTAGTTTGGGAAAGCGTCGGCCCAGTCCCGTTCCGTCACGACGACGCAGTCGGCTATGTAGTCGCGTTGCCAGGGCTCATGCGCCTCCTGGCGAATCCGTGCCAGCAGGCGATCCTTGAAGTTCAGGAGAAGGGCCGGATCAACAGATAACTTCTCGGCGCCGAGAAGGACCACGTAAATCATACGGGTGTGATCACGGCGCATCAGATGAAGATAGGTGTAGCTGTCGCGCGCCTTCGGAACCAAGTCCTCGGAAAGAAGCTTATCCGTCTCCAGGGACCTGACGAATTCACCTCGGCTTTTTTCGATGGCAGTCTGGGCCGAAGGGTGGGTTGACCGTGGCGCGCGGGAGGGATCCTTAATTTCGACGAGGAGCATCAACCGGCTCCCCTCCTCAATGACAAAATCCACCAAGCTCATGCCCTGCGGCATGGTGATCTCCGGACGGTCGAGCCTCTCGACTCGGGCCGAGGAGAAATCGAAACGAAAGTCTCCTTCTATCGCGGCGTTCATCCTTTCCCCCTCAAGGCGCGGGTCATATCCTTCTTGTAGAGGGCCGCGAAGGTCTCGGAGATCGTGTTCGGGTCGACGTCCTGATAGGTCTTGCCCTGGCGCGCCGTGACCTTGCCACCGTCGCGAAACAGCGAAGTGAACAGGACGACGTCCCCTTTCTTTGCTCTCAGGTCGATTTCCTTCAGCAGGACGTAATTGTGGGTGGTAAGAAATACCTGCACCCCCAGTCGCTGGAGGGCGAGGATCACTTCCGCCACCTCGCCGAGCAGGGCCGGATTCAGATTGGCCTCGGGTTCGTCCCAGAACAGCACCGAGCCGCCGAGCAGCGTTCCGTTCTGGATTAGAAGCCAAATCAGCGCCAGCTTACGAATGCCCTCGGCGAGCAGCGTGAATTCGAGGTCTCCCTGCCTGTTTTTTAAGAAGAAATACTCGCCCTTGGCAATGACCTTCCCTTCAATCGCCTTCTGCAATGCGGCAAGCAGGGTCATACGTTTCCTGTCCGCCGGGCCGAGCAGCTTTGGCAGGAATGCGCGCTTCAGGATGTCGACATACACTTCTTCAAAGGCGATTTCGCGTTTCGCCACGGTCGCCAGGAAGCCGGGCGCATGGGCCAGCAACTCCTTCACAGGAATGTAGGCGCACCAAGTCTCGGTTTTTTTCCAGGCATTCTCCCCGACCACGCGGACGTCCGTGAGCCTGCTGGTATGATTGGAGAATTGGGCACCCAGCGTTTGCCTGTCTTTGCGAGTCACCGCAATCCGGACATTGACGCTCTTTCCCGCGCGGGTCGCCATCCGGCCCACGCGCCCCTCAAAGGGCGTAAACACGGCGCGGAGCTTTGACGGAAAGGTCCGTTCCAGGTCCTCGCCGGCCGTGATGGCGCAGGCAGCGTAAAGAATTTTGAGGAGATGGGTCTTGCCCGTCCCATTGGCGCCGATCAGGACGTTCAGGCCTTCGGAGAATGGGCTGTCGAACGCATGGAACGCAGTAAAGTTCTCAAGTTCGAGATGCGTGATCTTGCTCATGATCCCCTTCAGCCCCCAAAGCGGCCTCTTCGTCGGGCCTTCCGCTGAACTCTACTTCAGCCTCAGGGGGATGAGAAACGGTTTGTCGATGGCGTGGCCCGGTGGCCGTTTGCTACAGTGCGGCCATGGAGAAGGCCATGCCCAACCGCCTGATGACCGTCGCCCTGCCGTCCATGGCCGAGCGGGCCGGGTCGTCGCATTCGCTGCCCAAGGTGGCCGAGGCGGCCAGCCGGCTGCTTGGGGCGAGCGGCGGCACGCTGGACGCCGACGCGGTCGCCGAGACCATCGCCCAGGCCCTGCGCGAGGAGATCGACGCCGCCCTGGACGTGTTGTCGCAGCGCATCCTCGACCATCTGGGCAAGGCGTGGAGCGACACCCGCCGACGCGGCCAGATCGACGTGCCCAAGGCGCGCGCCCATTGCCGCGAGATCGCCGCCGAGGTGCTGCGCGAGGAGCATTTCTTCTCGAAGCTGGCGCGCTGGATCGCGGTCAATGTCTGCTTCTGGGCCGGCGAGGGCGAGAAGCCCGGCGTGACCGGCGATTCGGTGGCCGGGCTGGTCAGCCTCTACGCCGAGGATTCGGCGCAGGCGATCACCGAACTGCTCGCCCCGCCCAACAAGCCGATCAGCTATCTCGAGGGCCTGCTGGGGGTGCGCGAGGTGCCCAAGGGGGGGCGCTTCAAGGTTCCCGACATCCCGCAGGGCATGATGGTGGTGCTGTCCTCGGGCCATTTCCAAAGCCTGCGCGAGGCGCTTTACAAGAACACCTTCCGCCAGGTCGAGGGCACGCCATGGCCGACCGCCGCGCTCGATCGCGGCGGCACCAAGGGGTTCGCCCAGCTCCGCCCGCCGATCCTCGACAGCGAGCCCTTGCTGCCCCAGGTGCAGATGCAGGCCTGGGCGCAGACCATGTGGCGCCAGCAAAGCGAGCTGTCCGACCTGGACGCCGACGCGTTGGACGCCTTGTGCGCGCTATACCTCTCGCAGGCCCGCGACGCCGACGACGCGGCGGTGGCCGATGTCGACGAGATCCTGGGCATGCGCGGCTTGAAGCCCAAGCGGGGCGGGGCGGGGCGGCGCGGCGGCTACGAGCCCGAGCAGCGCGAAGAGATGCTGCGGGCTTTGAGCCATATCCAGAACCTGTGGATCAACATCGCCGAGGTGAAGGTCTACGAGCGCGACTCGAACGGCCGCCGCTCGGCCGAGCCGGCCATCAAGACGCTGCAAAGCCGGCCCTTCATCATCACCGACCGCATGGGCCAGATGCGGCTTGACGGCTAC
>JADGAL010000296.1 GCA_015232025.1 Alphaproteobacteria bacterium | reverse complement strand
CGAGACCCTTGGGGCGCAGGGCGATCTCGCCGGGGCGCGGGGGCTCCAGGAGCAGGCGCTGGCCGTCCGCCGCCGGGTTCTGGGCGAGGAGCATCCCGCCACCCTGACCGCGATGAACAACCTCGCCGAGACCCTTCGGGCGCAGGGCGACCTCGCCGGGGCGCGGGGGTTGGAGGAGCAGGCGCTGGCCGTCCGCCGCCGTGTTCTGGGCGAGGAGCATCCCGACACCCTGACCGCGATGAACAATCTCGCCGAGACCCTTCGGGCGCAGGGCGACCTCGCCGGGGCGCGGGGGTTGGAGGAGCAGGCGCTGGCCGTCCGCCGCCGTGTTCTGGGCGAGGAGCATCCCGACACCCTGACCGCGATGAACAATCTCGCCACCACCCTCTGGAACCTCGGCGAAGCCGAACGCGCCCGGTCTTTGCTGGAAGACGCCCTGGAGCGGTGTCGCCGCGCGCTCGGCGAAGATCATCCGACCACCGCCACGTTCGCCCGCAATCTGGCCGCCACTCGCGGACACGCCGTATGAACGACCTCGTCGACGCGCTGATCCGTGGCGCCGCCATCGCCGACGACGACGCGCTCGACGATCTCGTGGCCGATAGTCTGCGGGCGCCGCCGCCTTCGGCGGTTCAGGCAATTGCGATGTTGAGCGCCTTGCGCGACCATCGCCGCTTCGCGGCCTTGCGGAGACTGGGGGACGGGCTGCTGCGGCTGGGGTTCGGCGATCGGCCCGAGGTGGCGCGGCTCTATGCCCAGGGGCTGATCGACGGCGGGCTGCTGTACGCGGCCGAGATCCTGCTGACCGGCATCGAGGGCCGGATCGGCCGCGAGGCGCCCGAGCGGGGCGAGGTGCTGGGATTGCTCGGCCGCCTGCACAAGCAGGGTTTCGTGCTGGCCACCACGCCCGAGGCGCGACAACGGTCCTTGCGCGCCGCCGTCACCTGGTACGGCCGCGCCTTCGACGAGGACCCGCGCAACGCCTGGGTGGGGATCAATCTCGCCGCGCTGCTGGCCCGCGCCGAGCGCGACGGCGTTCGGCTGGCCGACCGGATCACCGGGCGCGAGGTGGCCGGGCGCGTCCTGGCGACGCTGAGCCTCGCCGACGCCTGGGACTGGGCCACCGCCGCCGAGGCTTGTCTGGCCTTGGGCGACGAGACGGCGGTTCTCGATCATCTGCGCGACTATGTCGCCCATCCGGGCTGCACCGCCTTCGCGCTGGCCGGCACGCTGCGGCAGTTCGAGGAGATCTGGGGCCTGGGCGACGACGCGACGGGATTCGGCGCCTCGGTGATGATGGCGCTGAAGGGCGCGCTGTTGCGCAAGGACCAGGGGGCCGCCCGCTTCACCACCGCCCAGGCCGGCGCGACCGACGCCATCAACGGCGCGGTCCTTCAGCGCATCCTGGGCGAGGAGGGGCCGGCCACCTGGACTTGGCTGTGCCAGGGGTTGCTGCGCGGCTGCTCGGTGGCGGCGGTGCGCCGGGCGAACGGCGCGACCGTGGCCACCGCCTTCCTGCTGCGCGGCGGCGATCTCGCGCCGGGCCTGGGCGACGGGTTGGTGTGCCTGACCAACGCCCACGTCATCCATCCCGAGGGCCTCAACGACGCCTTGCGGCCGCAAGACGCGCGCATCGCCTTCACCACGCCGCAAGGCCGGCAAAGCGTGCATCGCGTCGAGTGCCTGTGGCATGCCGAGGCCGACCAGCACGACGCCACCCTCCTGCGCCTCGATCCACCCCCCGATCGCCAACCCTGCCCGATCGCCGCCCAGGCGCCGCGCGCCGATGGCCAAGGCCGGGTCTACGCGATCGGCCATCCGCGAGGCGGCGCGTTGGCGATCTCGCTCAACGACGCCCGGCTGATCGGCGTCACCGGCGGAGAAGGGTCGAGCCCGCGCCGCTATCACTACCGCACCCCCACCGAGAAGGGCCATTCCGGCGGCCCGGTGTTCGACGAGGGCTGGGAAGCCGTCGCGCTGCATCGCGCCGGGGCGAGGGAAGACGACCCGAAGGGCCTCAACCAGGGAATCTGCCTGCGCTCGATCGGAGCGCGGATCGCGCGGGAGGGCGTGCGGCGTGGGTGACAGGGCCGACGTCTTCCTCAGCTATCGCCGAAAGGACGCCGACCACGCGGTGCCGCTGGTCGAGGCGCTGAAACGGCGCGGCCTCGTGGTCTGGTGGGACCGCGACGACATCGACGACGCCGCGCGCATCAGCCGGGCCATCGCCAAGGGCGTGGCCAAGGCGCGAACGCTGGTCGCCTGGTATTCCAAGGACTATCCCCGGTCGCGCCCGTGTCAATGGGAACTGGCGGCCGCATGGATGGCGGCGGCGCACGAACCCGCAAGCCGCCGCGTGCTGGTCGTCAACCCCGAGGCGGACACGCGACACATCCAGCCCGAGGCGTTGGCCGACCGTCAGGCTCTCGACGCCCGCCTCGGCCCCGACGCGCTGGCGGAGCGCATCGCCGCCGTGCTGGACGAGGTCTCGGAGCGGACGCTGGGGGAAATCCATCCGCTGGCCGCTCCGCTTTGGCACGGCGCCCGCCGCTTGGGCTCGAACCGCTTCGTCGGCCGCGTTCCCGACCTGTGGAAGGTTCATTCGGGCCTGACCGCCGCCAGTTCGGTGATGATCACCGACGCCGCGCCGGGCACCGAGCTGGTCCAGGTGCGCGGTCTCGGCGGCATCGGCAAGTCGCTGCTGGCCGAGGAGTACGCGCTGCGCTTCGGCCCCGCCCATCCCGGCGGCGTGTTCTGGCTGAATGCCGCGGCGGGTGGCCGCGACCCGCAAGTGACCGCCATCGCCAAGGGGCTGGGAGCCATCCGCGACGAGACCGACATGGCGGTGGTCGAGGGACGATTGCGCCGCCATCTCGCCGACCAGCCCCCCTATCTTTGGGTCGTCGACGACCTGCCGCCCGGAGCCGAAGTGGCCGTCCTGCTTCAGTGGATCGCGCCCACCCCCAACGGTCGCGGCCTGATCACCACGCGCGGCGCCACCCTCGACGGGACGGGAACGGTCGTGCCGCTGGGCGTGCTGGAGCCCGACGAGGCGCTGCAACTCCTCGCCAAACACAAACGCCCGGACGGCCCGCGCGAGGAGGCGTTCGCCGCCGAGGTCGTCACCCTGCTCGGCAATCACGCCCTGGCGGTGGACGTGGCCGGCGCGGCGGTGCGCAAGATGGGGTACGAGGCGTTTCGCGACGCCTTGCGCGACCCCGACGACGACGCTCTCGATCTGGCGAAAGAACTCGCGCCGCAGCTTCCCAACGATCACGAGAAGAGCATCGCCGCCACCCTGCTGAGCAGCGTGCGCCGCCTGGACGACGACGCGCGGCGCGTCCTGCGCCTCGCCTCGATCCTCGCCCCGGCGCCGATCCCGCGGCGGCTGGTGAGCGACGTGTTCGAGCGGCTGCTGGGCGAAAAACCCGGCCGCCGAACCGCCCTGATCGCCGTCGACGCGGCGGAAAAGGAATCGCTGCTCGAAGACTCGGACCAGGACGTTCTGGTCCACGCCCTGGTCAGCCGCACCATGCGCTTTCACGACCCCGCCGACCAATCCCTGCGCCACGCCGCCATCGCCGCCGTGACCGCCGTCATGCCGGGCGTCGCCGACATTCGCGAACACGCGGCGCTGCAAGACTGGGTGGCCCATGCCCGCGTCCTGTCCGAAGGCGCCGAGGATATCAAAACTGCCACTCTCCTCGGATGGGTGGGACGGCACGATTTCGAGCGTGGCGAGTACTCGATCGCTGAAGCCGGGTATCGCAGGGAACAAACCGTCCGTGCACGACTTGCCGGCGAAGAGCATCCCGAGACCTTGACCGCGATGAACAACCTCGCCCTCACTCTCAAGGCGCGGGGCGACTTTGGTGCGGCGCGGGTGCTTCAGGAGCTGGCCCTGGCCGTCCACCGCCGTGTTCTGGGTGACGAGCATTACGAAACCTTGACCGTGATGAACAACCTCGCCCTCACGCGTCGTGCCCAGGGCGACTTCGGAGCGGCGCGGGAAATTCAGGAGCACGTGCTGGAGGTCTGCCGCCGTGTTCTGGGCGAGGAACATTCTGACACCTTGGCGACTATGGGTAACCTCGCCGAGACCCTTCGATCGGAGGGTGACTTCACTGGGGCGCGGAGGCTTCAGGAGCAGGCGCTGGCGATCTTTCATCGTCTCCTGGGCGGCGAGCATCCCCGCACCTTGACCCTCATGAACAACCTCGCCGAGACCCTTCGGTCGGAGGGCAACCTCGACGGGGCGCGCAAGCTTCAGGAAGGGGTGCTGGCTAGCCGTGGCCGCGTTCTGGGCGAGGAGCATCCCGACACCTTGATGTCGATGAACAACCTCGCCGGTACCCTTGGGGCGCAGGGGGACCTCTCTGGAGCACGGGGGCTTCAAGAGCAGGTGCTGACCATTACCCGTCG
>JADGAL010000295.1 GCA_015232025.1 Alphaproteobacteria bacterium | reverse complement strand
TGCGATGCAAGAGCGCCGCGTCGGCCCATAGGAAGAAGTCGTAGGCGAACAGCATGCCCAGGCCGAAGCACAGATATTTGACCGCCCAGCGGCCTTCCCGATCGCCATTGCGATACAGGTTCTCGATCAGCAGCAGCGCCAGCACCGGGGCGAGGACCAGCAGGATGCGCAAGCCGTCCGCCCAGCCCAACAGGCCGAACAACGCCTGCCCCGCCACCGTGGCCACCCCGGCGGCGAGCAGCGCCCGCCGGATGGTCGTCTCGGGACCGGGGCCGAGCAGCGCGAACAGGAAGGCCAGCCAAGCCCCGGTGCGCGCCGCCTCCAGAACCAACGGAATCCGCCCGTCGATCGGCCGCCACGCCTCGGCTCCCGCCCAGGCCGCCGTGACCAGGACGGCGCCGGCCATCAGCGGCAGGCGCCGCACCCCCGGCAGGATCGCCAGGAAGGCCGCGGCGGCGAGCGCGTAGCCGATATCGATCACCGCGCCCCCTCGGACCACAGCACCACGCGGACCGTCTGGACCAGGATCACCATGTCCAGGAACAGGCTGCCGTTCTTCAGGTAGTAAAGGTCGTAGGCCAGCTTGCGGCGGGCGTCCTCCTCGGAGGCGCCGTAGTGGTAGTTCACCTGCGCCCAGCCGGTGATGCCCGGCTTGACGTGATGGCGGTGGTCGTAGAACGGAATGCGGCGGCCGAGATCCTCGACGAAATAGGGCCGCTCGGGGCGCGGGCCGATCAGGCTCATGTCGCCCTTCAGCACGTTCAGCACCTGGGGAATCTCGTCGATGCGCAGCTTGCGGATCAGGCCGCCGACCTTGGTGACGCGCGGATCGTCGGCGTCGGCCCAGCGCGGCACGCCGTCCCGCTCGGCGTCGGTGCGCATGCTGCGGAATTTCAACACCTGGAAGCTTCGGCCGCCCAGCCCGACCCGCTCTTGGCGGAAGAACACCGGCCCCGGACTGTCCAGGCGGATGGCCAAAGCCGTCAGCACGGTCACCGGCAGGCTGAGCAGCAGGATGACCAGCGAGGCCACCACGTCGAAGGCGCGCTTGGCGATGGCGCGGCCGCGCCCCGACTGGAAGCCCGAGAACACCAGCCAGGCCGGATCGATCGCGTCGAGGTCGAGGTAGCCGGTCTCGCGCTCGTGGAAGCTGGCGTAATTGGTGACGCGGGCTCCGGCCATCATCGCCTCGAACAGCGCCCACGGCGGCACCGCGTGATCGCAGCCGTCCACCACCACGATCTCGTCGACCCGCCGCTCGCGCACCAGCCGGGCGAGGTCGCCAGGCGCCGGCGGCGGCACCATCACCAGATCCGAGCGGGCGACCAACGACTGGGCGCGCTGCGCCAAGGGACCGTCGCCCAGCACCAGCACGCGGCGGCGAAACGGCTCGAGCCGCGACAGGCCGGCGACCATGGCGCGCGCCAGCAGGGCCAGCGGCAGATAGATCGCCACCAAGGCGGCCAGCGGCAGCAGCCCCGAGTCCGGCGTGGTCAGCAGCAGGATGCCGGCCAGCCCGGCCAGCAGCAGCGGGAAGCCGGCCAAGGCGCGCGACACCGCCGCCGCCGCGCTGGCCAGTACCTCGCGATTGTAAAGGCCCACCGAGGACAGGGCGAGGAAGGCCATCGCCGCCATGGCGAGATGCGGGCCGCCATCCCAGGCCGGCGCGTGCAGCGGCGCTTCGGTCGCCGCCAACAAGGCTGGCAGCTCGATCAAGAGAACGAAGAGAAAGACATCGAGACACACCAGCGAAATAGCCGGCCTTCCGACGTAATGCCCGAACAGGCGCAGCACGTCATCCTCCAAGCTGTTTCAGGAATTGGATGGATCGGCGGGGTGTCGAAATCCAATACATATTGTGGCGCCTGCCGAACTGCGGAACAAGATTACGCAGGTCTATGTCAGCCGGTACCTTAAGCCACCTCCACCTTGCCGGACGTCGCCAGATCGTGGCATTCGAGAAAGCTGGAGAGCATCAGGAGAGTCCAAAGGGCGGAGCCATGATCGGCCACCCCCGAGCGATGGCGGGTCAGCAGGCGGTCGAGCGCCGCCGGCTCGAACCAGCCGGTACCGGCCAGCACGCGCGCCCCGTCGCGCGCCCGCTCGGCCAGCGGACCCCGGAACCACGCGGCGAGCGGCACCGCGAAGCCCTGCTTGGGGCGGTACAGCAATTCATGGGGAACCAGCGGCTCCAGCGCCCGTTTGAGCACCGCCTTGCCGCAACCGCCGCGCAGCTTGAGGCGCGGATCGAGGCCGCCGGCCCATTCGGCCAGCTCGTGGTCGAGCAGCGGGGCGCGCAACTCCAAGGAATTGGCCATGCTGGCGCGGTCGATCTTGGTCAGGATGTCGCCCGGCAGCCAGGTGGCGAAATCGACCGCCTGGGCCATCAGCAGCGGATGATCGGTATCGGCGCCCTCCATCAGGGCGCGCACCGTCTCTCCGGGATGGAAGCCCTGCAATTCGCGCTCGAACGCGGGCGTGCGCAGCGATCGGCGCAGCGGATCGGGGATCACCGCCACCGCGTTGAAATAGGCGCGCGCCGAATCCAGCGACAATTCGCGCAAGGTGGTGCGGGCGCGGAAGACGCGCGGCGCCCAGCCCAGTTCGGGGTAAAGCCGGGCCAGCGCCGCGAACACCGGCCGGCGGATGGCCGCCGGCATCGCCGCGCGCAGCCGCTCCTCGCGCCAATGGAAGGCGTAACGGCGATAGCCGGCGAACAACTCGTCGCCGCCGTCGCCGGTCAACGCCACCGTGACCCGCTCGCGGGCCAAGGCGCAGACCCGGAAGGTGGGCATCGCCGAGGCGTCGGCGAACGGCTCGTCATAGACCCCGGCCATGCGATCGACCAGATCGCGGGAGTCGGGCGACAGGCGGCGCGTCGTGTGATCGGTGCCCCAGCGCCGGGCCAGCGTCTCGGCATGGGCCGATTCGTCGAAGCCGCGCTCGGCGAAGGAGATGGCGAAGGTCTTGACCGGCTCGGCCATGGCGCCCGCCATCATGGCGACCACGCCGCTGGAATCGACTCCGCCCGACAGGAAGGCGCCCAGCGGCACCTCGGCCATCAGCCGCACCCGCACCGCCTCGGCCATGCGGTCGCGCAACTCGGCCGCAGCCTCGTCGAGCGGCACCGGGCGGCCGGCCGTCAGGCGGGGCCGCCACCATTGGCGCAGGCGCGGCTCGTCGCCCCGCCGCCACAGCATCAGATGGCCGGGTGGAAGCTTGGCGACGCCCTCCCACACGCTGCGCGGGTCGGGCACGTAGCCGAAGGCCAGGAAGGACTCGATCGCCAGCGGGTCGAGACGGCGCGACAGGCGCGCATCGACCAGCAGCCCCTTGATCTCCGAGGCGAACGACACCCAGCCATCGGGCAGGCGCGCGTAATGCAGCGGCTTCTTGCCGAAACGGTCGCGGGCCAGCGCCAGGGTTTGGCGCGCCTCGTCCCACAGCGCGAAGGCGAACATGCCGCGAAACCGCCGCAAGGAGTCCTCGCCCCATTCGCGCCAGGCATGCAGGATCACCTCGGTGTCCGAGCGGGTGCGGAAGACGTGACCGGCCGCCTGCAAGTCGCGCATCAGGTCGGGGAAGTTGTAGATCTCGCCGTTGAAGGTGACGACCAGGCGGCCATCCGCGCTGGCCATCGGCTGGCGTCCACCCGCGAGGTCGATGATCGACAGCCGGCGATGGGCGAGCCCGATGCCGGGCGCCTCCCAGGTGCCCTCGCCATCCGGCCCGCGATGGGCCTGAACGCGGTTCATGCGGTCGAGCAGCGGCCCATCCACCGGACGGTGCCCGCGCGAATCGAACAGGCCGGCGATGCCGCACATCCTCAGACCTCCCGATCGCGGAAGCGCAGGCCGACCGCCATCGCCGCCATCATCAGCAACGCGAAGAACCCCCAGCCCCACAGCAGATGGTCGTCGACGATGTCGACGCGGTGCTTGGTGACATGCGCGATGGCGATGATTCCCCAGATGCGCACCGCGTTGCCCGCCACCGCCAGCGCCAGCGCCAGCGCCACCCCGGCCAGCCGCTTGCCCCAGCCGCGATAGGTGATCGCCACGAAGGCCAGCGACAAGGCCAGCGAGGCGAGCAGGAAATTCAGCCCGGCGCAGCCCGGTTCGATCCAGTAGACGCCGCTGGGCGTCTCGAAGACGAAATTCTCCTCGTAGACCGGAATCCCCGAGGCGCGCAGCAGCCAGGCCGAGCCGTCGGTGGCGACGCGCCGCAGCAAAGGGATCAGGAAGGCGCCGGTCGGCACCATCAGCCACAGATAGGACAGCGGAAACAGCAGCGCCCGATAGGCGGCGAGCCCCAGCACCGTCAACAACAGCCCCTGGACCATCGCCATCAGGGCGCCTCGCCGCCATCGGCCTGCAACAGCTCGCGCACCGTGCGGTCGGTGTGTTCAAGCACCGAGGCGGGGTCCTT
>JADGAL010000294.1 GCA_015232025.1 Alphaproteobacteria bacterium | reverse complement strand
GCCTCGGCCAAGGCCACCTGGGCGGGCAGCCAGCCGGCGGTCGCCGCCTTGTGCAGGAACTCGATGCCGCCCGCCGGGTCGGATTCGGCGCCGCGGCCCAGCAGCAGCAGGCGGCCCAGTTCGAATTGCGCCTCGGCCAAGCCCGCCTCGGCCGCCTTGCGGAACCAGCGCAGCGCGGCGGGCTGGTCGCGCTTGACGCCATCGCCGCCGATGCTGCGCCGGCCCAGTTCGAGCATGGCCCAGGCCTCGCCGCGTTTCGCGGCGGCGTTCAGGTCGACGGCGGCGGGCTCGGCCAACGCCAGCCAAGGGATCAGCAGGGCGACCGGCGGGACGGCGAAAGCGGGCGGCAGGCGCATGTGGTTCCAGGCGCTCGTTCCAGAGAAGCGCCGCATATTACACCGCGGCGTGGGCAAGTAAACATCGCCGCCACGCGATTCGGCCAGAGGGTGGGAACCCGAAGGGGGGAGCGTCCGTTGGTCGGTTGGGAGGCTTGCCGCCCGGCGGCGCCGCCTCCCATCTGGCGAACGGGCGGTTTCGGGGAGCTAAGGCCATGACGGGATTGGGCTGGGTGGCGGGAGGGCTGGTGCTGCTGGTGGCCTGCGCCCCCTTGCCGCCACCCGACAACAAGATCGAGCGGCCCGAACAAGTGGTGCCCGGCCCCTACCCCGAGGCCGGACCCGACTTGGCCGTGGTTCCCGGCCACGAGAAACCCGCCGACTAGATCGGCCCTACGCCAGTCCCAACGCGCCAAGGGTCGCGGGGCCGGCCACGCCGTCGGCTTGCAGGCCATGCTTCGCCTGAAAGGCGATCAGGGCGGCGCGGGTGGCGGGTCCGAAATCGCCATCGACCGCCAAGTCGGCCTGGAACCGCGCCAACGTCGCCTGCAGGCGCCGGACCTCGGGGCCGCGATCGCCGATGGCGAGAACCGTGCCTTCCGGCGGATCGCCGGCCTCGGCGCCGACCAGCAGCCGGTCGGCGTGCCAGCTTCGCACCAGATCCTCGCCGCACTCGAAATGCATCGCGTCCTCGGTGCGGAATCCGGCGCCCCAGTACCAGCCATGGCGATTGAAGATCGGCGCGATCCGCGCCAAGCCGTCCTGAACCGTGCCGTCGCCCCAGGTGTCAAGCTGGCCGTTCAAGGTGAGATCGATCGCGGTGCCCCAGGCGTGGTTGCTGATCGACTTGGTCGAGCCACGCACCAACCGCACGCACAGCATGCCCGCGGTGCCCAGGCCGGCATGCACCTCGGGATGCTCGGCGCGGATCTCGGCCACGATTCGGTCGAGGGAGTCGAGGGCCGGCCCAAGCCCGGTCACCCGCAGCGGGCCGATGGAGCGAGTGACCAGCATCGCCTTCAGACGCTCGTTGGTCACCGGCTGGTCTTTGTCGGTATAGGACTCGCGCGGATTGCCAAGCACGGACAGCATGGTGGTCTGCGTCGCGTTGCGCACCCCGACATTGATACCCTTGGGAACGGGAATTTTCCTGGTGATGGACATCGTGCCCCCCTATGAGCGTGTGCTTCACGATCTCACATCCCCGAAAGCGTGTAAAGAAGCGTGACGAGCCTTGGCGTCCCGGCCGCTCCGCGCTAAGGTCATAGGATGATCGGATATCAGACCCCTCCCACGCTGGACGATATCCGCGCCATGGCCGAGACGGCCCTGGCCGGCATCCCCGAGACGCTGGCCGTTCACCTGCGCGGCCTGGCCATCAAGGTCGACGAGTTCCCCGACGCCGACACCGTGCGCGAGATGGAGCTGGAAAGCCCCTTCGACCTGCTGGGCCTTTATCGCGGCGTGTCGCTGGACCGCCGCGGCGTGCTGGACGTCCATCAGGATGTCGATCTGATCTCGCTCTATCGCCGGCCGATCCTCGATTATTGGTGCGAGACGGGCGAGCCGCTGCCGGACGTGGTGCGCCACGTCCTGATCCACGAAATCGGCCACCATTTCGGCTTTTCCGACGAGGACATGGACGACCTCGAACGGGACCTGCCGCCTTCCGGGGAATGAGACCATGACGTCCGCGCCGCTCGACGCCGACCTTCTGTACCGCCGCTGCGACCCGGCCAGCCTGGGCTTCTCCTCGACCGCGGAACTGCCCGCCGAGGCGCCGCCGATCGGACAGGAGCGCGCCGTCGAGGCGATCCGCTTCGCCATCGGCATCCGCTCGTCCGGCTTCAACCTGTTCGCCCTGGGGCCGGAGGGCACCGGCAAGCTGACCCTGATCCGCAGGCACCTCGATCAGGCGGCGCGCGACCGGCCGGCGCCCGACGATTGGATCTACGTCCACAATTTCAACGACCCGCACCGGCCGCGCGCCCTGCGCCTGCCGGCCGGGCGTGCCCGCGCCTTCGCCGGCCAGATGGAGCGGCTGGTCGAGGAACTGCGCGTCGCCCTGCCGGCCGCCTTCGAGGGCGACGAATACCGCACCCGCCGCCGCGTCATCGAGGAGCGCCACAGGGAACGGCACGAACAAGCCTTCGCCGCGATGCGCGCCCGCGCCGCCGAGCGCGACGTGGCGCTGATCCGCACGCCGGTCGGGCTGGCCTTGGCGCCGATGCGCGACGGCGAGGTGCTGTCGCCCGACGAATTCGCCCAACTGCCCGAAGATCGCCAAGCCCGCTTCAAACGCGACATGACCGAGTTGCAGCAGGAGTTGGAAAGCACGGTCAAACAGATTCCCCAGGCCGAGCGCGAGCAGCGCGACCAGATCAGAGAGCTGGATCGCGAAGTCGCCGCCCATGCCGCCGGCCATCTGGTCGACGAGTCGCGGGCGCGCAACGCCGACGTTCCCGCCCTTTGCGACTGGCTCGACGCCGTCCGCGAGGATTTGTCCGAGAACTTCGCCGACTTCCTGCAAAGCCCCGAGCCCGAGCAGGACGGGCTGGCCTTGATGCTGAAGCGCGGGCGCGGCGGGCCGGACTTCACCCGCTTCGCGGTCAACGCGCTGGTCGACAATGACGGCTCGGCCGGCGCGCCGGTGGTCCACGAGGACCACCCGACCCAACCCAATCTGGTCGGCCGCATCGAGCACACCTCGCAATTCGGCTCGCTGGTCACCGACTTCACCCTGATCAAGGCCGGCGCCCTGCACCGCGCCAATGGCGGCTATCTGATCCTCGACGCGCGCAAATTGCTGACCCAGCCCTTCGCCTGGGACGACCTGAAGCGGGCCTTGCGCACCGGCCGCATCCGCGTCGAATCGCCCGGCCAGTCCTGGGGCATCCTGTCGACCGTCTCGCTGGAGCCCGAGCCGATCCCGCTCGAGGTCAAGGTGGTGCTGACCGGCGACCCGATGCTTTATTACCTGCTGAGTCATCACGACCCGGAATTCGCCGAATTGTTCAAGGTGGCGGCGGATTTCGACTACCGCATGGACCGTTCGGACGACAACGTGGCCGGCATGGCGCGGGTCGTCGCCTCGATGGCCGCCACCGAGGGGCTGCGCCCGCTGGACGGCGGGGCGGTGGCGCGGGTGATCGAGCACGCCGCCCGGCTGGCCGGCGACGCCGAAAAGGTGACCACCGATCTGGCGGGGCTCGCCGATCTGGTGCGCGAGGCCGATTGGCGGGCCGGCGAGGCCAAGGCCCCGGCGATCGGGGCGATCCACGTCCAAAGCGCCATCGACGCCCACACCTTCCGCCAGGACCGGGTGCGCGAGCACATCCAGGAGGAGATTCGCCGCGGCACCCTGCTGATCGACACGGCGGGCGAGGTCACCGGCCAGATCAACGGCTTGGCCGTGCTGCAACTGGGCAACTTCTCGTTCGGCCGGCCCAGCCGCATCACCTGCCGCGTCCATCTGGGCCGCGGCGAGGTGATCGACATCGAGCGCGAGGTGCAGCTTGGCGGCCCGCTGCATTCCAAGGGCGTGATGATCCTGACCTCGTTCCTGGCCTCGCGCTTCGGCGGCGAGCAAGCGCTGTCCCTGGCGGCCAGCCTGGTGTTCGAGCAATCCTATGGCGGGGTCGACGGCGACAGCGCCTCGTCGACCGAACTCTACGCGCTGCTGTCGGCGCTGGCCGAGGCGCCGATCCGCCAATCGCTGGCGGTGACCGGATCGGTCAATCAATATGGGCACGTCCAGGCGATCGGCGGCGTGAACGACAAGATCGAGGGCTTCTTCGATCTGTGCCGGGCGCGCGGCCTGACGGGACGCGAAGGCGTGCTGATCCCGGCCGCCAACGTCAAGCATCTGATGCTGCGCCACGACGTGGTCGAGGCGGCGCGCCAGGGGCTGTTCCATGTCCACGCGGTCGAGACGATCGATCAGGGCATCGAGATCCTGACCGGCGTGCCGGCCGGCGAGCGCGACGGCAAGGGGGAATGGACGGCCGGATCGATCAACCGCCGGGTGGCGACTCGGCTGGCCGCCTTCGCCCGCAAGGCGCGCGAGATGGCCGCCGAGCGCGGCAACGGCCGCAAGAACGGCAACGATCGATGAG
>JADGAL010000293.1 GCA_015232025.1 Alphaproteobacteria bacterium | reverse complement strand
GACACCAAGGGAGCGGCGATGCATCCGTCAGTCCGGTCTCTTGGTGACTCTTGGTGTCCTTGGTGCCTTGGTGGTGAAACTTTTTTTTGAACCGTGCGGCTTTACCGCCGATGGGTCCCCATATCGGTACGCGTCGCGCGTACCCCTGTCAACGGGATCGGATGGGGCTCGGGTCATCGCGCCGCCACCGCACTTGCGGGACGCGCCCGGATGCTTATCCTCTGAGGTGCAACAGCCGAGGCCGCACGTGAACGATCCCTACAAGATCCTGGGAGTAGCCAGGAACGCCAGCGCCGACGAGATCAAGAAGGCCTACCGAAAGCTGGCCCGCAAGCTGCACCCCGACCTCAATCCGGGCGACAAGGCTTCGGAAAGCCGGTTCAAGGACGTCGCCTCGGCCTATGACCTGCTGTCCGATCCCGACAAGCGCGCCCGCTTCGACCGGGGCGAGATCAACGCCTCGGGCCAGGAGCAGCGCCCGCGCTGGTCGAATTACCGCAGCTACGCCGAAAGCGGCGAGGGCGGCAAGTACAGCGGCGGCGGGGGCTTCGGCTTCGGGGGCAGCGCCGACGACATCCTGAGCGAGATGATGCGCCGCCGCGAACGCGGCCGCTCGCGCTGGGGCGGCTTCGGCGGCGGCGGCGGGGGCGCCGAGGAGCAGTTGCGGATGCGCGGCGCCGACGCGCATTACACGCTGTCGGTGCCCTTCTCGGCGGCCATCCTGGGCGGCACCGAGCGGATCAGCCTGCCCGAGGGCAAGCATCTCGACGTCCGCATCCCGCCCGGCACCGAGGACGGCGCCAAGCTGCGCCTCAAAGGCCAGGGCAAGCCGGGAATCGGCGGCGGCGAGTCGGGCGACGCCTATATCGAGGTCAAGGTCGAGCCGCACCCCTTCATGACGCGCGCCGGCTTCGATCTGCATGTCGAGGTGCCGATCACCCTGCCCGAGGCGGTGCTGGGCGGCAAGGTCACGGTGCCCACGGTGGACGGCAAGGTCTCGGTCGGCGTTCCGCCCGGCTCGAACACCGGGACCGTGCTGCGGCTGAAGGGCAAGGGCGTGCCGCATGGCGAGGCGCGCGGCGACCAGCTGGTCAAGCTGAAGGTGGTGCTGCCCGACAAGCCGGATTCCGACCTTCAGGCGTTCCTGCGAACCTGGATGATCCGCAACGACTACGATGTGCGCCGCAAGGCGGGGATGGGCTGAGATGCCGGCATTCGTCGAGGTGCTGAACCGCTTTTCGCTCGAGCCGGGGCGGCTCGAAGGCTGGATCGTGCAGGGCTGGGTCAAGCCGCTGCGGCGCGAGGACGACGGCGAGTGGTTTTTCGACGATTGCGATCTGGCGCGCGTCGAGCTGCTGTGCGAGCTGACCGAGATGGAGCTGGGCGACGAGGCGATGCCGGTGGTGCTCTCGCTGCTCGACCAGCTTTACGCGACCCGCGCCGTGCTGTCGCGGCTGGGCGACGCGCTCGACCATCTGCCCCCCGAGGTCCGCGCCGAGGTGCTGGCGGTGGTCGGAAGCAAAGACCCCGAGACGAGGTAGTGCCAAGTCCGCGCGGCTGTTCTATAGTCGCGCGGCCATTCACAAGGACCGGCGAAAGGAAGGACCATGCCCTTCAAGGATATCCTCGTTCACGTCGACGGCGGCAAGCACATCGAAGCGCGCCTGGAGGCGGCTTTCGCCCTGGCGACGACGCACACCGCCCATGTCGTCGGCCTGTTCGTGCGCTCGACGCCCTATGTGCCGCAGTTCATCAAGGCGCAATTCGGCCCCGAGGTGATCGAGATCCAGCGCCGTTACGTGGCCGAAGCCGTCGAGGCGGCCGAAAAGCGATTCGTGCACCACGCCACCCTGGCCGGCGTCCCCTACGAGTGGCGGGTGGTCGATGGCGACGTGGTCGACCAAGTGAATCTGCATGCCCGCTATGCGGATCTGACGGTGATCGGCCAGCCCGACCCCGAAACCCAGGAAGCCAACGACCACCGCGAGGTCGCCGATCACCTGATCCTCGACGCCGGCCGGCCGGTCCTGGTGGTTCCCTACGCCGGGCGCTTCCCCACCTTGGGCGTTCGCGTGATGGTCGCCTGGAACGGCAGCCGCGAAGCCACCCGCGCCGTCAACGACGCGATTCCGCTGCTGCAACTCGCCAAGCATGTCGAGGTGATGGCGATCAATCCGCGGGGCGGTCTGAACGGCCATGGCGACGTGCCGGGCGCCGACATCACGCTCCATCTGGCGCGCCACGACGTCAAGGCGCAGGCCGACCACCTGCACGCCGAGGACATGGATGTCGGCAACATGCTGCTGTCGCGCATCTCGGACGGCGAGATCGACCTGCTGGTGATGGGCGCCTATGGCCGCTCGCGCCTGCGCGAACTGGTGATGGGCGGCGCGACCCGCCACATCCTGCGGCACATGACCGTGCCGGTGATGATGTCGCATTGACCGGGCGCCGCTATCCTCGCCAGGGCCAACGCCCCTTGATTTCGACTTCAAGCGAGAAGCTTAGGAAGGTGCGGATCAGGACGATGACGGCAAGGGCGCCGACCGATTCGAGGTCGAGCTTCGCCGTTATCGTCTTGACGATGTCGGCCGCCACCAGCAGCTCCAGCCCGAGCAGGATGCCGCGGCCCAGATTGGCGCGGTAGGCGTCGTAAGCCTCGGCCCCCCACGCGGCGGTGCGGACCCCGTCCGCCGCATAGCGCAGCGTGGCGAGCGCCGCCCCGCCGATGATGACCGCCATGCCGGCCATCTCCATGATCTGGGTCGCCCACCGGGCCAGTTGTTCGACAAGCATTCGCCACCCTCGGCCGTCAGGAGCCACGCCACACATGGTCACCGAAATCTACTCCTGCCTGCCCGGCCAGAAGCTGAAGGAGGGCAAGCTCGACTACAGCGACGACATCGAAGACAAGGAGTCCGCCGAGGTCGACGCCAAACGTCGCGTCACCAACAATCCGGCGTTGGAGAAGGTGGCCTATTACAAGGTCAGCGAGGACGGGCGCTTCAAGGTCATCTACTCGTATACCAATCCCAAACCGGCCAAGGGCGGATCGCCCAAGCGCGCCGCAGGCGGCGCCGCGCCGCGCCCGAAAGCGCAGGCCAAGCCGAAGGTCGAGAAGAAGGGTCTGATCCAGACCATCAAGGGCTGGTTCGGCTGACGGCCGCGCTCGCCTGAATGCGTGGATTGCGAAGCCCGCGCCCGGTGGTTCAGACTGTGGCGATGAAGACGATCGCAGCCCTTGTCCTGATCCTTCTCGCGCCTCCCGCCGCCGCCCAGGAGGCCGGCCGGGTGATTCCCGGAACGCCCTGCATCGAGGGCACGCCGAATTGCCTGCCGGGTGGCTTTCGCCGGCCCACCGTGGCGCCGCCGCGGCCGACCGATCAGACCCAGCCGATGCTCGGCACGCCGGGGGTGCCGATGGCTCCGGCCGAGGAGGGGCCGTTGCGGGTTGTGCCGCGGGCGGCCGATCCGCGCGACATCATCGGCATCGATCGCGGCGGGTTGCGGCCCGGCTTCGAGTCTCGGCGCGACGAGACGCCCGGCTATTGAGGATGGCGAAACGGGCCGGCTTCGGCCAGATCCTCGATGTCCTCGCGCACCGCCTCGCGTTCGTGTTCGAGGAAGCGGGCGACGGCGTCGCGGAAGGACTGATCGGCGATCCAGTGGGCCGAGAAGGTGGGGCGGGGCAGATAGCCGCGCTGGATCTTGTGCTCGCCCTGCGCGCCGGCCTCGACCCAGCTCAGGCCGCGCGCGATGGCCTCGTCGATGGCGCGGTAGTAGCACATCTCGAAATGCAGGAACGGCCACTCGCCCAGGGCGCCCCAATTGCGGCCGTACAGGGTGTCGCCGCCCAGCAGATTGAGCGCGCCGGCCACCCAGCGCCGCCCGTCGCGGGCCATCACCAGCACCACCGAGTCGGACATCGTCTCGCCCAGCCGCAAGAAGAAATCGCGGGTCAAATAGGCCGAGCGGCCCCATTTGCGGCCGGTGGTGTCGATATAGAAGCGGTGGAAGGCGTCCCAATGCTCTTCGCGCGGATCGGACCCCGACAGCGTGACGATGTCGAGGCCCTGGGCGTTGGCCCGCTCGCGCTCCTTGCGGATGGCCTTGCGCTTGCGCGACGACAGATCGGCCAGGAAATCGTCGAAGCGTCCGTAGCCCCGGTTGCGCCAGTGATATTGCTGGCCGATCCGGCCGAGCAGGCCCAGCCCGGTCAGGCGGTCGTGCTCGGCCTGGGTGGGGAAGGTGACGTGCAGCGACGACGCCTCGTGGCGGCGCGCCAACTCGATCATGCCCGACAGCAGCAGCCGTTCCAGCGCGGGGCGGTCGCCTCCCTCGCGGACCAGCAGGCGGGGGCCGCCGACCGGGGTGAAGGGCACGCAGCATTGGAGCTTGGGGTAGTAGCGGCCGCCGGCCCGGTGATAGGCTTCGGCCCAGCCCCAATCGAACACGTATTCGCCGTAGGAATGGC
>JADGAL010000292.1 GCA_015232025.1 Alphaproteobacteria bacterium | reverse complement strand
TTATTTGGATGGGCCGTGGACAGGTGGCCGAGCGGTTGAAGGCGCCCGCCTGGAAAGTGGGTAGACGGTGTGAGCCGTCTCGCGGGTTCGAATCCCGCCCTGTCCGCCATTTTATGCCGAGAAATCGGCGGAAATCCGCCGTTTCCGCCGACGGTCGGTCTCTCTATACGAGAGATCGAAGAACGGGTCGGGAGGGACACATGACCGCTCGGTACAAGGAGTCGGTGGTCGGCACGGCCGACGACGGCTACGGCGATGCCGGTGATACGCGACGCCGGGCGCGCCTTGTGCGCATGCCCGATAGCGTCGTCGGGTCGGTGGGCCACGGCTCGGACGACGCCGACTGGTATTATGTGCAATTCACCCAGAAGGGCACGGCCACCTTCACGCTGTCCGGCATGACGGCGGACCTGGACCTGTCGGTCCACTCGAGTTTCGAAAAACGGCCGATCGAGGTGAGCGCCAATGACGACACCGCCGCGGAGTCGGTGTCCTATACGGCGTGGGGCGGCTTCTGCTACGTCCGGGTCGCTCCCTTCGAGGCGGCGGCCTCGGACTATACGCTGACAACCAGCTTGGTGATCGACGACCGGGGCTGGGGCGACGAGCATGGCAACAGCTTCGCCACGGCGACCGCCATCACCCTGCCGCACACGACATCCAGCGAATGTGGGGTCTTCGACGACGACTACATGCGGTTCACGGCGGCCGGCGGCGGAACGCTGACCGCCAATCTGACGGGACTCGCGTCCAGCGCCGAGGTCGATCTGCGCCTTTACGACGACACCGGCGCGCTGCTGGCGTCTTCGTCCAACGCGGGCAATTCCGCCGAGTCGATCAGCCATGGCGTTACGGCGGGCGAGGCTTACGTTTTGCAGGTCGACAGCGTGCAAGGCTATTCCAGCTTCACGCTCACCGCGTCGATCGCTTAGGCCTATATCTTGGGGTTGGCTAGGTTCGCGCTCCCGTCAGTCCATTTTTTCTCCAATTTCGGCCTTTACGCTGGAAGCCGGGACAATGGGGGCGGGGGCGACAGAATGTCGACTGGGACGCAGCGCGTATTGGGTGAGCTGTTGGCGGTTGGGCGGCTTCAGGCATTCGCGGTCAGCGCCAAGGGGTTCGCGTTCGATCCCCGCACGGGTCAAAGTTTCAGCATCAACGAGACGGGCGTGCGCACCCTCGAACTTCTGGTCGAGACGGGTGACGTCGCGCGCGCCGTCGAGCGGCTGGCCGCCGATTGCGAGGTGCCGGCCGAGGTGGTCGAGGGGGCCGTCACGGCGTTCGTCCATCAGCTCGGGCGGTATCTGGCATGAACGCCCCGCTTCCCTTCGATCGCGGCTGGCGCCGCTGGACGGTCGGCATCACCGGCATGAACGCGATACCCGACAATCCCGGTCCGGGACTGGCGGTGGCGCGCTGCCTGCGGGCGGCGGGGTTCGACGGCCGCATCGTCGGGTTGGGCTACGAGCCCCTGGACGCCGGTCTCTATCATGGCGGCCTCTGCGACGCCGCCTATCTGATGCCCTACCCCGCCGTCGGAGCCGAGGCCCAGCGCGCGCGGCTGGGCGAAATCCAGCTCGCCGAGCGGCTTGACTTCGTCATCCCCTGCCTGGATGCCGAACTGACCACCTTCGTCGACAACCAGGCCGCCCTGCGCGCGATGGGGATCGGGTCGCTGCTGCCCGACCGGCGGCAGCTCGCGGCCAGGGCCAAGGACAATCTCGTCGCTCTGTGCGAGCGGCTCGGCCTGCCGGTCCCGCGGACCAAGGTGGCGACCAACCCGGCTTTCTTCGACACCTGCGAGAGCGACGGATGGCGCTTCCCCCTGGTGGTCAAGGGCCCCTATTACGACGCCGCGGTCGCCAGGGATCCGGCCGAGGCGTCGCGCGCCTTCGCCCGCATCGCCGCGCAGTGGGGCTACCCGGTTTTGGTGCAGGAATTCGTGCGGGGTTACGAGGTCAACCTGACCGCGATCGGCGACGGCGACGGCGGAATGATCGCCCCGGTGATGATGCGCAAGCGGGCATTGACCGACAAGGGCAAGGCATGGGCGGGGGTGGCGATTTCCGATCCCGAGCTCGAGGCGCTGGCCGCCAAGCTGATCGAGGGACTGCGCTGGCGTGGACCGCTCGAGGTCGAGGCGATGCGGAGCGACGAGGGGTTGTATCTGATCGAGATCAATCCCCGCTTCCCGGCCTGGACCTATCTCACCCACGGGGTCGGCCGCAATCTGCCCGAGGCCCTGCTGCGCCTGGCGGCCGGCGAACGCCTCGCCGAACCCGTTCCGCCGGCGCCGGGGGTGATGTTCATCCGTTACGCCGAAGAGTTGATCGTCTCGCCCGACAGCTTTCGCTTGATCATGGTCGATGGCGCGCTGAACGCCGCACCGGCCGCCGCGCCGTCGCGCCCGTCGCGGATGTTCGGTTGATGACCGCCCGCCGGGCCTGGGAGCCCCCCTTCATCCAACCCCATCGGCACGACGTCAGCCCGTTCGGCCGTCGCGGCGTCGACGACGACATCCAAGGCGCCATCGCCGGCGTCGACATCGAGACGCTGATCGATCGGTGGGGTTCGCCCCTGTTCGTGGCCTCGGAGGGCCGGCTGCGCGAGAATGTCCGCCGCATCCGCGAAGCCTTCGCGTCGCGCTATCCCGACGTCGTCCACGGCTGGTCGTACAAGACCAATTATCTGGGAGCGATCTGCCGCATCCTCCATCAGGAGGGCTCGTGGGCCGAAGTGGTCTCGGCCTTCGAATACGAGAAGGCTCGCGCCCTGGGCGTGCCGGGACCGCGCATCCTCT
Organism: Alphaproteobacteria bacterium; assembly: GCA_015232025.1. Lineage (GTDB taxonomy): Bacteria > Pseudomonadota > Alphaproteobacteria > Rhodospirillales > Magnetospirillaceae > JADFZP01. The sequence goes on along the minus strand of JADGAL010000292.1, from coordinate 1,678 downwards.
TCAACGGCCCCCACAAGCCGCGCGCCATCCTCGAGCGCGCCTCGGCCGAGGGGGCGCGGCTGCATGTCGATCATCTCGACGAACTGGCGACCATCGAATCGATCGCCCGCGACCGCGGAACGGTGATTCCCGTAACCCTGCGCCTGAATTTCGACACCGGCCACACCGAACCGTGGAGCCGTTTCGGATTCAACATCGAATCCGGCCAGGCTTACGAGGCGGCTGTCCGCGTCAAGGCCAGTCCCCATCTCGTCCTCACCGGCCTGCACAGCCATATCGGCACCTTCATCCTTGAGCCGCGCGCCTATGGCGAGCAGGTTCGCCGGATGGCCGGGTTCATGGCCGAGCTGGAAGGCGAGGGCCATGACGCCATCACCAGCCTCGACATCGGTGGCGGCCTGCCGTCGCGCAACGCCTTGCAGGGCATCTATCTGCCGCCCGAGCAGGCGGTGCCGTCCATCGACTCCTATGCCGTCGCCGTCTGCGGCGCGCTCGAGAGGGCCTTCGCCGACCGGCCGCGCGAGCGCTGGCCGACCCTGATCTTCGAAAGCGGGCGGGCGGTGGTCGACGACGCCGTCTCGCTGGTCGCCAGCGTGGTCGGCACCAAGCGGCTGCCGGATGGGCGCCGCGCGGTGGTCCTTGACGCCGGTGTCAATTCCATGCTGACCGCGCTGTGGTACGACCATCCGGTCCGCCTCACCCGGCCGGTCCCCGGAGCGCCCGAAGAGACGGTGCTGTACGGCCCGCTGTGCATGAACATCGACGTCATGCGCCGCCAAGTGCGATTGCCGCCGCTGGCGGTCGGCGACCGGTTGGTGTTCAACCCGGCCGGCGCCTACAACAACACGCAGTGGATGCAGTTCATCGAATACCGGCCGGCGGTGGCGCTGGTCGGCGAGGACGGGGGCCACAGCCTGATTCGCGCGGCCGAAACGCTGGAGGACGTCTGCCGTCCCGAGCGGATGCCGGCCCATCTCCAAACCGGGGATGGCACGCGATGACGCCGCCGATGGCGGTGGCGGTGGGGCGGGAACTGGTCGCCAGCTACGGCTCGTTCCTGTTCTTCGCGCGGCTGGCGCCCAACCTGCTGCTGGTCGCCTGCACCCTGCTCGACCCCTGGGCCGGACTGCTGGGCTTGGCGGCCGGGCTGGTCACGCTGCTCACCCGCCGGGTGTTGTCGTTGCCGTCGGCGGGCGGCATGGAGGGCGGCAACGGAATGTTGGCGGGGCTGTTCCTCGGCGGCGTTTTCGCGCCAAGCTGGGCCTCGGCGGTGTTGGCGGTGGCCGCCGGCCCACTGACCATGATGGTGGCCCTGTTCGCCTCCGATCTGCTGGCGCGCGGACGCCTGCCGCTGCTGTCGGGCGCGTTCGTGCCGGTGGCGTGGCTGCTGACCGGGGTCGGGCACGCGCTCGCCCTTCCCCTGCGCGTCTGGCCCGCCGAGGCGCCGGTCGATTGGCTGGCCTTGCCGGTTCAGGATTTCCTGCGCGCGGTGGGCGGCATCTATCTCACCCCGACCTGCGTCGGCGGCGCCCTGGTGTTGGCCGCGCTCGCATGGTCGTCGCGGACCATGGTGCTGCTGACCGTGCTTGGCTTCGGGGCGGCCCGGCTGACCAGCGCGGGCCTGCTCGGCCTGCCCGCCGCGCTGCCCGCGTCCGGTGCCGCGGCGACGGCGGGAATC
>JADGAL010000291.1 GCA_015232025.1 Alphaproteobacteria bacterium | reverse complement strand
CTCATGCGGGCGGCGGCGCATGGCTTGGAGGAGGACGAAATCCGGGCGCTGGCGGCCTATTACGCCTCGCTCGATCCAGCGGCGGCGCCATGAGGGGTGGCGCGCTCGCCCTGGCCGTCGCGCTGTTGGCGGGGTGCGACGATGGCGAACCGGCCTCCACGCTGGGCGACCCCGATCGGGGACGGACGGTCATCGCCCGTTATGAATGCGGCGCGTGCCACCGCATCCCCGGCATCGCCGGGGCGCGGGGGAAGGTGGGGCCGCCTTTGGCCGGATTCGGGCGGCGGGCGATGATCGCCGGCACCTTGCCCAACCGGCCGGACGCCCTGCTGCCATGGTTGCGCGATCCGCCGGCCCAGGTCGCCGGCACCGCCATGCCCGCTTTGGGCCTGACCGAACGGGAGGCCGGCGATGTCGCCGCGTATCTGTACACGCTGCGCTAAGGCGGCTTTGGTCGCGCTGGTGGGCGGGTGCTCGGGGCCGCAATCGGCCCTCGACCCCGGCGGTGCCGCGGCGGAACAAATCGCCACGCTGGGTTGGACCATGTTCGCGGTGGCGACGGCGATCCTGGTGGCCGTGCTCGCGCTGGCCGCCCACGCGGCGTTGGCGCCGGCCGATCGCCCGGCCTGGGCCTTGCGGGAAGGCTGGGTGCTCGGCGCCGGACTGGCGTTCCCCATCGTCCTGCTTTCGGCCTTGCTGGTCTGGAGCCTGTCGATCACCGGCCAGGGCGCCGACGCGCCGCCGGCCCCCTTCCGCATCCAGGTGGTGGGGGAGCGATGGTGGTGGCGGGTGACCTATCTTGGCCCCGACGGGCGCCCGCTGTTCAGCACCGCCAACGAACTCCGCCTTCCGGTCGGGCGAAGCGTCGACGTCGAGCTGACCACGGCCGACGTCATTCACAGCTTCTGGGTGCCCGGCCTAGCGGGCAAGCTCGACATGCTGCCAGGGCGTGTCAACACGCTGTCGCTTGCCGCCGGGCGGGCGGGGACCTACCGCGGACAATGCGCCGAGTATTGCGGCGGCGCCCATGCGCTGATGGCCTTCATGGTGGTGGCCGAGACCGACGACTCCTTCGACCGCTGGATGGCCGCCCAGGCCGCGCCGGTGGCCGAGCCGACCAGCGACGAGACGCGGCGGGGGCGGGATTTGTTCCTGGCCTCGGGCTGCCCGGCCTGCCACGCCGCGCGCGGCACGCCGGCCGTAGGCGCCATCGGCCCCGACCTTACCCATGTGGGCGGCCGGCTGACCATCGGCGCCGGCCTGCTGCCGACCCACCGGGGAACCCTGGCCGCCTGGATCGTCGATCCCGGCCACCTCAAGCCCGAGGTCCGAATGCCCGCCTTCCCGATCTATCGCGGCGAGGATCTGCGCGCCCTCGCCGCCTGGCTGGAGAGCTTGGAATGAGTGGCTTCCCCAATCCCCTGCCGCGTCCCCCCGAGGAACTGGAACGGCTGCGGGCGGTGTGGCGGGCGCCGTCCGGCTGGCGGCTGATCTCGGCGGTCAACAACAGCTATATCGGCCTGTTCTATCTCGGCGCGGCGATGCTGTTCTTCGTGCTGGCCGGCATCCTGGCCCTGCTGATCCGGGTTCAGCTCGCGGTGCCCGAAAACGACGTCCTGCCGCAGGCGACCTACAATCAGGTCTTCACCATGCACGGCACGATGATGATGTTCCTGTTCGCCGTGCCGGCGGTCGAGGCGATGGGGGTCTACCTGCTGCCCAACATGCAGGCGGCCCGCGACCTGCCCTTTCCGCGGTTGTCGGCCTACGCCTTCTGGGCCTACGCGGTGGGCGGGTTGGTGTTCTTTTGCTCGCTGTTCTTCGGCCTGGCGCCGGATGGCGGGTGGTTCATGTATCCGCCGCTCACCAGCTACGAATTCTCGCCCGGCCACAATGCCGATTTCTGGCTGCTGGGGATCGGCTTCATCGAGATATCGGCGATCGCCGGAGCCATCGAAATCCTGGTCGGCGTGCTGAGGACCAGGGCGCCGGGGATGACGCTGGACAAGCTGCCGGTCTATTCCTGGGCGATGCTGGTGTTCGCCGTGATGATCGTGTTCGGCTTCCCGGCGGTGATCCTGGGCACCGCGCTTCTGGAGATCGAGCGCGGCTTCCACTGGCCGTTCTTCATCGCCGAGAAGGGCGGCGACCCCCTGCTGTGGCAGCACCTGTTTTGGTTTTTCGGCCATCCCGACGTCTACATCATCTTCCTGCCGGCCGCCGGCTTCGTGTCGGCCATCCTGCCCACCATGTGCGGCACCCCGCTGGTGGCCCGTCGCTGGGTGGTGCTGGCGCTGGTGGCCACCGGCTTCATCGCCTTCGGCGTCTGGGTCCACCACATGTTCGCCACCGGCCTGCCCAAGCTGTCGCTGTCGTTCTTCTCGGCGGCCAGCATGGCGGTGGCGGTGCCCAGCGGCATCCAGGTCTTCGCCTGGATCGCCACCATCGCCAAGGGCAAGCTGAGGCTGACCGTGCCGTCGCTGTTCGTGCTGGGGTTCTTGGCGATTTTCACGCTGGGCGGGCTGACCGGCGTGATGGTCGCGGTGGTGCCGTTCGACTGGCAGACCCACGACACCTTTTTCGTGGTCGCCCATTTCCACTATGTGATGATCGGCGGCATGGTCTTCCCGCTGTTCGCCGCCTTCTATTACTGGGCGCCGACCGCCAGCCGGAGGGCGCTGTCCGAGCGCCTGGGTCGATGGTGCTTCGGGCTGATGTTCGTGGGCTTCAACGTGGCCTTCTTCCCGCAGCACATCGCCGGACTGATGGGCATGCCGCGGCGCGTGTGGACCTATCCCGCCGAGTTGGGCTGGGGCTGGATCAACATGACCTCGACCATCGGCGCCTTCGTCCTGGGGCTGGGCGCGCTGGTCTTCCTGATCGACCTGGCGCGGAACTTCCGCCCGTTCACCGGGGCCAACGCCGGCAACGTGTGGAACGCCGGCACCCTGGAATGGCTGCCGGGCGGCACCTCGGTCACCCGCTCGATCCCCATCGTCACCAGCCTGGAGCCGCTGTGGGATCAGCCGACTCTGGCCAGGGACGTCGAGGACGGCCGCTATTACCTGCCGGGGACGGCCACCGGCCGGCGCGAGAACGCGGAGAGCTGCAGTGTATTCGGGGCGGAAGGACATCCCGCATCATCCAAGGCTGCGCATCGAAGATCAACATCCTAGGCAGCCAGCGATATCGCCATAACCGCAGCGAACCGGCCGCTCGCCGACCGCTCGCAGGAACGGCTGGCCGACGCGCTCGGCATCCAGCCCTCGGTCCACAAGATCGAGTTACCTCTCCACGCTCCGGCGCTTCGTCGAGGCGGCCGGTGGCACGCTCGAGCTTCGTGTCAGCCTGCCCGGCAAGGGCACCATCAAGCTGACCGGGCTGGGCGATTTGCACCAGCAGTATGAGCGGCGAGAAGGGTGGCCTATCCCGCCGCCCTTCGTCTTCCGTCCATAGTGGGGTAGGGGCGGTTCCCGCGGACTGGCCGTCCGCGCACAAAAGTCTGACAGCAGACTCCGGAAAAGTCTGACAGTCGGGCCGTTCCCGACCTGTTCTTCAGGCCAACCCAAAAGATTGGTGTCGGCGATGTCCGCGCCGGCCGAGCCCGTGCCCGCCCTGGTCGAGGTGTTGCGCCGACGGCCGCCCTGGGAGAGGGGCTGAGCGGTGGCGTTTTCCGCGCCGGAACTTCTGACCGCTTCGCACGACGTCTCGCAATTCGCCTGCGGCAAGCCGGCTCTCGACCACTGGCTGAAGAACAGGGCCCTGGCCAATCAGCGAAAGGGCTTCACCGTGGCCCTGGTGGTGCACGAGGCCGGCCGGGTGGTGGGCTATTACGGCCTGGCGCCCACCGCCATCGTGCCGGCGATGCTGCCCAGGTCGATCAGGACCGGGCAACCGCTCGACCCGGTGCCCTGCCTGCTGCTCGGCCAATTGGCGACGGATGCCGGCTGGGTCGGCTCCGGCATCGGCACCGGCCTGCTGCGCCACGCACTGATCCGCTGCGTTCAGGCGGCGGCGTTGATCGGCGGGCGGCCCTGGTCGTTCGCGCCATCGACGACGACGCGGCGGCGTTCTGGCTGCGGCGCGGCTTCCTGCCCTCGAAAGACGACCCGCTGACCCTGTTCCGATCCATCGTAAGCGATGCGGGCGCACCCTCCTTCTCGTATCCGCACCTCTACAGGCCCATGTTCCCGCCGCATCGGAAGGCGGCATGAACCCCTTCTTCTGGACACTGGGCTTCCTGGCCGGCGTCAAGCTGGCCTCACGCGCCTGGAGACCGGTCACCGACCCGGGCAAGCCGGAATACATCCTCTTCGAGCCGCTGGATCGCGTGCCGTCCGACCCCGGGCCCATCACCGAGGCGACGGCCAAGCTCGTCGACCAGAGCATCATCGACATCCGCGCGCATTTTGATGTCCGCCGCAACAAGCAGAAACGCTGATCGGCGCCCATTCCGTAGGGTCTGCTCACATCGCTTAC
>JADGAL010000290.1 GCA_015232025.1 Alphaproteobacteria bacterium | reverse complement strand
CGCTGGGCCGGTCGCTGCTGTATCGCGGCGAGCACGCCCTGCCCGACGAACTGCCGGCGGCGCTGCGCGGCCAGGCCCTGACGCCGCCGCCGCGGCGGCGGCTGAGCGTACCGGTGTGATGGCCGCCCTTGCCGTCTCGCGGAGGCGCCGACCAGGATGCGCCGCGGGATTTGCGGCGAGTTGGGTTGCGCAAGGCCGCTAATCACCGCATAATCACCGCATCACCCTTGTCGCGGCGGCTCAATGACCACCTATATTTGGCAGCGACCCGACTGGCCGCACTTCCGCTGGGATGCCGCGGCGCTGCTGTCGGGCCTGGCGGACGCGCGCTACCGGCAAGGCCGGTTCCTGGCCCGACGACACGAAACGTCAATTCTTGTAGCATAGCGGATCAAACCAAGAACGGACGGCCGTTCGGGCCTTCACCTGCCGGGCCTGACGCCCACCAGGGCCTCATAGAGGGCCGTCTTGCCCACCTTCAGCCGCGCGGCCACTTCGCGAACGGTCAGCCCCTGGCCATGAGGCCTTGGGCCCGTTTCAGCTTGTCCGCCGTCACCACCGGCTTGCGTCCCCCCTTGCGGCCGCGCGCAGCAGCAGCGCTCAGGCCGGCGCGGGTACGCTCCCGGATCAGATCGCGCTCGAACTGGCCCAGGGCACCGAAGACATGAAAGATGAGCCGGCCTCCCGGCGTCGTGGTATCGATTGCCTCGGTCAGTGAGCGCAACCCCACACTGCGGGTCTCCAGCCCGGTCACCGTCTCGATCAGATGCGCCATCGAGCGGCCGAGCCGGTCGAGCTTCCACACCACCAGCACGTCGCCGTCGCGTACATAGCCGAGAGCGGCGGTGAGGCCGGGCCGTTCGGTCTTGGCGCCGGACACGCCGCAGTCCTCGAAGATGCGGGCACAGCCGGCCTGATGCAAAGCATCGATCTGCAGGGCGAGATCCTGGTCCAGCGTCGACACCCTTGCGTAGCCGATCAGCGCCACCGCCGCCTCCTGTCCGCCAAACCGTCCAACAAACATCTTGTCCGGATTGGCGTCTCCAGTCCAGTATTTACGGACAAAGGCGCCGCTGGCCGGCAAACGGCCGAATGACGGACAAAGCTTGCTGCGCCGGCATGGCTGCGCCATACCGCCGCTCTGCCGATTTCCTTGCCAATTGGAGAGGTTGATGCCCCGCCCCCTGCTGACGGAGGCGCAACGCGCCACCCTGTTCGACCCGCCGGTCTCCGAACGCAACCTGACCCGGTTCTATACCCTGAGCGACGCTGACCATGCCCTGATCCAGCGACAGCGGCTCGATCACACGCGCCTCGGCTTTGCCCTGATGCTGTGCTACCAGCGGAACCCCGGTCGCGCCCTGCGAGAAGGCGAGCGTCCACCGACCGCCCTCCTGGCCTATGTCGCCGAGCAGATCGGCGTCTTCCCCGAGGCGTTCGCCGAATACCTGTGCCACGACCAGACTCGACGCCGCCATGCCGCCGAGGCGCAGCATCTGCTGCGCTGCCGCTCCTATTCCGTCCGCCAGGAGAAAGGCTTGGCGAGTTGGATCCTGCCGACCGCGCTGGTCACCGACCAGCCCGTGGCCCTGGTGGGGGCGGCCTTGGAGGCGTTGCGCCATCACCGCATCCTCCTGCCTCCGGCTGCGGCTATCGAGCGGTTGTGCCGCAAGGTCCGCCACCAGGCACGCCAGCAGATCTACCAGACCCTAGTCGAAGGGACGACTACGCGGCAGCGGGCTCGGCTCGCGGCGCTGCTCGACATGGTACCCGATGAGCGGATCACCCGGCTTGCCTGGCTGCAGCAGGCGCCGGTGGCGGCACGGGGAAGCGCCTTGTTGGCCGTGCTCGACCGCCTGGTGCATGTCCGGAACATTGGACTGACGGCCGAACGTGGCCGGCGCATCCCCGGCGTCCGGCTACGACAGCTCGCCCGCGAAGGCCGCAAGACCACCGTGCAGCATCTCGCCGAGGCCGGGCCCCTGCGTCGCCTGGCGACGCTCATCGCCGTCTCTCTTGACCTATCGGAGACCCTGACCGACCTCGCCATCGAGATCTTCGACCGCGTCGTCGGCAGCCTGTTCCGCCGTGCCGAGCGCCGCCATTCCGACACGTTTCACCGCAATGGTCGCGCCATCACCGAGAAGGTGCGGCTCTACGCCAGGTTGGGCGCCGCCCTCATCGCGGCCAAGGAGAATGGCGGGGACGCCTTTGCGGCGGTCGAGCAGCTGATGTCGTGGCCGGCGTTCACCACCACCGTCGCCGAGGCCGCGGACCTGGTGCCGGCCGAGGACTTCAGCACCTTCGATCAACTGGCCAGCCAATACTCCGTTGTCCGCCGCTGGGCGCCGGCCTTTCTCGCAGCCTTCGACTTCAAGGCTGCTCCGGCGGCGGAACCTCTGATGCGGGCCATCGACCTCTTGCGCAGCCTGAATGCTGCCGGCCGCCGGTCGCTCCCGCCCGAGGTCCCGCTCGACTTCGTCGGCCGGCGCTGGCGTCGCCACGTCATTACCGACGACGGTGTCGACCGGCCGTATTGGGAACTGTGCGTGCTGGCGGAGCTTCGGGATCGGCTGCGGGCCGGCGACGTGTGGGTGGTCGGCAGCCGGCAGTACCGTGCCTTCGAGGAGCACCTCCTGTCGCCCGCGCTCTTCGCCGAGATGCGGCAGCAGGGCACGGTACCGGTCGCGGTGAAGGTGAATGTCGAGGAGTACCTGCCGGAAAGGCTGGCGCTGCTGCGCGACCGGATGAGGACGATCGACGACAAGGCCGCCGCCGGCGGCCTTGTCGACGTGGTGCTGGGCGGCGGGAACCTGCGTGTCTCCCCCATCACCACGTCGGTCCCGATGGAAGTGGACGCTCTGAAGAACCGGCTTCATGACCGGCTGCCGCGCATCCGCATTACCGAACTGCTGGCGGAGGTCGACGGATGGACCGGCTTCACCGACGGCTTCACCCACCTGCGCTCCGGCGAGCCGGCCACCGACCGCCGCATTGTCTTGACCGCCCTTCTCGCCGACGGCCTCAACCTCGGGGTCACGCGGATGGCCGAAGCGTGCCGGGCCATCAGCCCGCGCCAGCTCGCCTGGACCGCGGACTGGTTCCTGCGGGACGACACCTATGCCCAAACCCTGGCCAGGCTCAATGACGCCCTGCACGGTCATCCCTTCGCCCAGGTGTTCGGCCCGGCCACGTCATCATCGTCGGACGGCCAGTATTTTGCCCTGGGCGGACGCGGTGAGGACGCCGGCGACATCAACGCCAAATACGGCCAAGCCCCGGGAGTCCGGTTCTACACCCACATATCTGGCCGTTATGGCCCGTTCAACGTCAAGGTCATCTCCGCGGCGACCAGCGAGGCCCCCTACGTCGTCGACGGGCTGCTGTATCATGACAGCGACCTGATGCCGACCACCCATCACACCGACACCGGCGGTGTTAGCGAGCACGTGTTCGCTTTGATGCACCTGCTGGGTTTCCGCTTCGCGCCGCGCATCCGCGGTTTGAAGGGACGGCGGCTGTACAGCGCCGATGCCGTGTCCGCCTATCCAACTCTCGAGCCAATGCTCTCCGGCCGCCTCGACATCAATCTGATTCGCGCCCACTGGGACGAAATCCTGCGGTTGGCCGCCTCCATTCGCACCGGCACCGTGACCGCGTCGCTGATCATGCGGCGGTTGGCCGCCTTTCCGCGCCAAAACGGGTTGGCCATGGCTCTGCGCGAGCTCGGCAGGCTGGAGCGCACACTGTTCACCCTCGACTGGCTGGAGGACCCGGGACTGCGCCGGAATGCCAGCCACGAACTCAACAAGGGCGAGGCCCGCAACAGCCTTGCACGGGCCGTCTTCTTTCACCGCCGCGGCGAATTGCAGGATCGCGGCCGGGAGGCCCAGCAGCACCGTGCCAGCGGCCTCAATGTGGTGCTCACCGCAATCGCGCTCTGGAACACCGCGTATCTGGCGCGTGCCGTCGACACCTTGCGCTCGGAAGGCGAAGTCATCCCCGATCATCTGCTGACCCACCTGTCGCCTCTCGGCTGGGACCACATCAACCTGACCGGCGACTACGTCTGGGAGGCCGAAACCGGCTTGGAAGCTGGGGATGACCCTTGCGACCGGGTCTTTTCCAGGTCAAGGCCGCGTAGTTCGCGTTTTGATCCGCTATGCTACAAGAATTGACGTTTCGTGTCGTCGGGCCAATAGTGCCGACTGAAAATTCCCCGGCGGACATGTTCGCGCGTGTAGGGGCTGAGGCGGGCGACAAGGTTCGGGGTGACGGGGATGCCGTCCTCGGCCATGGACGACAGGACCGTGGTCAGGTCGGTGACGTTGGACAGGACAGCAGGACAGCATGATCGTGTTGGCGACCAGGCTGGCATATTTGAGCTGCTTCTCCTGTTCGACAGGGTCGCCGCTCTTGATGACCGGGCCGCCGAAGGAGACCCAGTCGAGGAAGTCGTTGTAGGCCTCGATCTTGGTCGTCTCGGCGCGGATGGTCTGGCGGATGTCCGGGCTCGAAATATAG